>NZ_JAAGPS010000003.1:0-188555 GCF_017105025.1 Paraburkholderia sp. Ac-20336
CCGAAGTGCCCGAAGTGCCCGAAGTGCCCGAAGTGCCCGAAGTGCCCGAAGTGCCCGAAGTGCCCGAAGTGCCCGAAGTGCCCGAAGTGCCCGAAGTGCCCGAAGTGCCCGAAGTGCCCGAAGTGCCGGAAGTACCCGAAGTACCGGAGGTGCCGGAGGTGCCGGAGGTGCCGGAAGTACCCGACGTACCGGAAGTACCCGACGTACCGGAAGTACCCGACGTACCGGAAGTACCCGACGTACCGGAAGTACCCGACGTACCGGAAGTACCCGACGTACCCGAAGTGCCCGAGGTACCCGAGGTACCCGAAGTACCGGAGGTGCCCGAAGTACCCGACGTACCGGAAGTGCCCGAGGTGCCCGACGTCCCCGACGTCCCCGACGTCCCCGACAACCCACCATTACCAAGCGGGTTGTTCGGAGTCTGAATAGTCGACCCGCAGCCGTAGAGTGAGAGAAGCATGGATGTCGCGACAGCGATGGCTGTACGACCGGCGAATTTTTGCATGATGTCCTCGTTGAACGACTATTGATGGAGGTCACCAACGCAAGTTGCAGGCCAAACGTAATTTATATTTCTATTTCTTCTTTTATAAGAACATTTACCGCCGAATCATGCGAAAGGCGCAATTCATATCTGTAAAACGCGTGTTTTTCAGATTGTCCGAGGGCGATGTACCGGCCGGTGCTACGTAACGTTCGAGCCGGGCGTAACAGTCTTTTGAGGCATTGCGCATAACGCTCCGTAGCGCCGCTGCCGAACCGCATGCGTTTTGCTTCGCCCATGGATAACTCACCGGCAGATCGGGCTGCGCGCTCTTGGCCACACACCGTGCATCGCCGTCTAAAGCTCGGGCACACGCTTTGTGCCCCGATGAAGAGACCATGCCCTCATCGCTCCGTCGTCGGCATCCGGCTCGCGCTTTCCCGCATTGGGTTGTTCCCGTCCGCGCCGCTATCGTCCGTTCCAACAGCGGGCCCGCGCCTGAGCGTCGATTCGCGCAAGACGAGGTGCGGATCGAGCATCGAATAGCCGGCGTGTTCTTCGGCTTTGCCTTGCAGTTCGCCGAGCAGTTTCGTCATCGCGAGTTCGCCCATCTTCTCGCTCTGGAAATCCACCGAGGTCAGCGCTGGCGACGCGTACTCGCCATACGGCACGTTGTCGAAGCCGGCCACCGACACGTCCTGCGGCAACCGGAAGCCCAGTCCGCGCGCTTCCTTGATGAAGCCGAGCGCGATCAGATCGTTGTAGCAGATCACGGCATCCGGACGCCGCGGGCCGAGCATCAGTCCCGAGCACATGCGCTCGCCGGCCGCGGGCGACGGCGCTTGCGCCTCGTGAACGTCGAGCGGCAACCCGAAGGCGTCGAGACAGTTGCGGATGCCGCGAATCCGCTCGTCGTTCCAGCGCGAGCGGCCAAAGCCGAGATAAGCGATTCGCCGGTGGCCGAGTTTGACGAGGTGATTCGCGAGCATGTAGCCCGCGAGGCAGCTATCGGTGCCGACGCTCGAAATCGGAAAGCGCTCGCTGCGCCCGAACAGCACGACCGGTTTGCCGAGATCGAGCAGCCATTGCACGGAATCGTCGGGCATGCGCGAACTGACGATCATGCCGTCGACGCGTTGCGCGAGCGATTCGATCAGCGTTTGCTCGCGCTCCTGGCTTTCTTCGGTATCGACGAGCAGCAGCGTGTAGTCGTGCTGAAGCGCCACGCGGTTGGCGCCCTTCACGATGCTGGTGAAATGCGGATTGCGGATGTCGAGAATCGCGAGGCCGATGGTGCGCGTCCGCCCGGTGATCATCGAGCGCGCGAGCGGGTTCGAACGATAGCCGAGCTGTTCGATCGCCTGCTTGAGCCGCGCTTCGACGACCGGGGTAAAGCGCTGTGCCCCATTGATGTACTTCGACACGGTCGCAACCGATACGCCTGCTGCGGCCGCGACGTCGCGAATGGTGGCACTCTTTTTCATCGGCTCGGGATAACGTTTTCCGGTAACTTCTTAATACTAACGGCAATGCCCCGCACCGTAAAGGCAAACGCCGCGCGCGCAGTGCCCGAATGGCGCGGCGCGAGCGCGCTGACAGCGCAATCTCGTCGGCTCAATAACGCGGCTTCTTTGCGATCCATTCGGGGTGCAGCTTGCGCATTTGCGCGGCGTCGTTGCGCTGCGTCATGCCGCATTGCAGATAGCGCTCGTGCAGCGCGCCCAACGCGTCCCGATCGAGTTCGACGCCGAGGCCCGGCGCGTCGGTGATGCTCACGCAGCCGCCTTCGATCGCGATCTTGCCGCCCTTGAGCACTTCGTCTTCCTGCCACGGATAGTGCGTATCGCACGCATAGGTGAGATTCGGCACCGCCGCCGCGAGATGCGACATCGCCATCAGGCTGATGCCGAGATGCGAATTCGAATGCATCGACAGGCCGAGGCCGAACGTCGCGCACATCGTCGCGAGCGTTTGCGTGGCGCGCAGGCCGCCCCAGTAGTGATGATCCGACAGCACGATCTGCACGCCGCCGAGCGCGACGTTGCGGCGGAATTCGTCCATGCTCGTGACGACCATGTTGGTCGCGAGCGGCAGGCCCGTTGCGCGATGCAATTGCGCCATGCCTTCGAGTCCGGGCGTCGGGTCCTCGTAGTACTCGAGATCGCCTTCCAGTTGTTTGGCGATCCTGATCGACGTATCGAGCGACCAGTTCGCATTCGGATCGATCCGCAACGGATGATCGGGAAACGCGCGCTTGAGCGCCTTCAGGCTCGCCACCTCGATGTCGGGGTCGAGCGCGCCGGCCTTGAGCTTGATGCTGCCGAAACCATAGCGCTCGATCATCGTGCGCGCCTGCCCGACGATCTGCCCGGGCGTGAGCGCCTCGCCCCAGTTATCGGGGCGGTACGAGGCATCGACGTCGCTCGCGTACTTGAAGAACAGATAGGCCGAGAACGGCACCCGGCGCCGCACCGCGCCGCCGAGCAGCTCGTGCAACGGCACGCCGAGCGAGCGCGCCTGCAGATCGAGCAGCGCGACTTCGAAGGCGCCGAAGACCTTCTGCTCCGCCTTGTCCAGCTGCGAGCCGGGCGCGAGATCGATCTCGACCGCGCTCGCTGGCGGCGCGCCCGCCGACAAGGCCGCGCGCACTTCGCGCGCCGCGCCGTTCAGATCGAACGGGCTCAGTCCGGGCAGGCGGTCCTTCACTTGCAGCAGGCCGTCGAGCACGGGCTTGTCGCCATACGTTTCGCCGAGGCCGATCAGACCGTTGTCGGCTTCGATCTCGATGATCGAGCGCAGCGCGAACGGTTCATGCACGCCGCTCGTGTTGAGAAGCGGCGGGTCGCTGATGGCAATGGGCGTGACGCGGACGGAGGCGATCTTCATGGGGGCGGTTTGCTTTATCGATGAACAGCGCAGTCGCTTGCGCCTGGCGCGGGAGAAGGATAACGATTTCCAATTCTAGCGAGCGAGGACGGTCGAGTAAACGCGCTTCGACATCGCAATTCGAGAATTTTGATGTCGCCGCCTATACAGAAATCGAGCATTCATGACGCGTGCCACGGATTTTGCTAGGGCAAGGAAAACGCCTGAAAGCACTCGATTTACCACTGCGGTGGCCCGAAGAAAAAAGAAAACGTTTTCTTCATTCCGCGCCTTCGTGCGACAATCCAGCCGACAAAGACTATGCGGATTCCACCCGGTTTCGACCGGAGAATCGTCGCGGTGTCGATTGCGTTCGCGCCCGCCGGCTTGCCGCCGCGTCGCGCGGCACACGCCCCGCGACCAACGAAGCGCGCGGTTCGCCTGCAACCGCGCGACGCACGGAGACACGAGGTAACGGCATGACCAAGTCTATCAAGGTGAAAGGCCTGCGCTGGTGGATGATCGGGCTGCTCACGCTCGGCACGATCACCAACTATCTCGCGCGCAGTTCGCTGAGCGTGGCCGCGCCGACGGTGCTGCAACACCTGAACATTTCCACGCACGAATATGGCTGGATTACCGGGGCATTTCTCGTCATGTATCCGATCGGCGCACCGCTGACCGGTTATCTGATGGACCGCGTCGGCTTGCGCATGGGCTTTCTGCTGTGCGGCGTCGCGTGGTCGCTGATCTGCATGGCGCACGGTTTCGCGGCGGGCTGGGTCGGGCTCTTCGTGCTGCGCGGCATGCTCGGGCTCGTCGAAGCCGCGTTCATTCCGGGCGGCATGCGCGCGGCGGCGTACTGGTTTCCGTCGCACGAGCGCGGCACGGCCGCGGGCGTGTTCAACCTCGGCACGTCGACGGGCGCGATCCTCGCGCCGCCGCTGATCGCGTGGTCGATCTTGCACTACAGCTGGAATGTCGCATTCCTGATCGTCGGCGGACTCGGGCTTGCGTGGGCCGTGCTGTGGCTGCTGCTTTACCGGCATCCGGACCGTCATCCGGCGTTGTCGAAGGAAGAGGCGGCGTATATCGGCGCGACCCAGGAGTCGAGCTTGCGCGCCGCGAAAGGCTCGGGCCCAAAGGTCTTCGAGATCCTCCGGCAGCGTAATTTCTGGGGCATCGCGCTGCCGCGTTTCTGCGCCGATCCGGTGTGGGGCACGCTGGTCTACTGGATGCCGCTGTACCTCTATCAGGCGCGCGGCTTCGATCTGAAGGCGATCGCGCTCACCGCGTGGCTGCCGTTCGTCGCGGCCGACCTCGGCTGCATGGTCGGCGGTCCGTTCTCGGCGTGGCTCAAGCGCCGCTTCGACGTGCCGATCGTCAACGGCAAGCGCATCGCGTTCACGATGGCCGCGTTCCTGATGATCGGCATGGCCGGCGTCGGCTTCGTCCATAGCCCGGCGGTGGCGGTGTTCCTGCTGTGCCTCGGCGGCTTCGCGCATCAGACGCTGTCGATCACCGTGATCTCGATGTCGGCCGACCTGTTTCCGCGCCGCGAGGTCGGCACCGTGACCGGCATGGCCGCGCTCGTCGCGGGCTTGGGCAACTTCGCGTTCACGATGACGATGGGCTGGTTCGTGACCCGCGTCGGCTACACGCCGTTTTTCGTCGCGCTCGGTTTCGGCGATCTGATCGGCGCGACGCTGCTGTGGACGCTCGTGCGCCGTCCCGCGACGAGCGAAACGCCGGAAGCCGCGCCACAGCAAGCGCGGGCCTGATCAGAACTGCAAGGTCGCGCTCGCGACCGCCGTCCGCTGCGGCGACGGCGACACGTAGTAGCCCCACGCGGTCGTCCAGTAACGGCGGTTGAACAGGTTGTTCACGCCGGCGCGAAACGTAACGTCCTGGCCGGCGATCTTCGTTTCGTAGCGGCCGCTCAGATCGAACGTTGCGTAGGCCGGCACGAACTGCGTGTTGGCCGCGTCGACCGCCTGGTTGCCGACGTAGCGGCCGCCGAATGCGAGCGTGAGCGGCCGCAGATATGCCGGGTTGTATTCGATGCGCCCCGTCGCGGTAAAGCGCGGCGCGCCATAAACGCGCTTGCCCTCGATGCCCGGATCGTCGATATCGACGGCCTTCGCGTCGAGCCACATCACGCCGCCCGTCACGCGCCATTCGCTCGTCAGCGCGAGCCAGCCGCTTGCGTCGATGCCGGTGTAGCGCTTCGTGCCGTCCTGCACGAAAACGTTCGCGGTGTTCGTGTAGTTGTAGCCCTGATCCACGCGGAACAACGCGAGGTTCGCGCCCCAGCGGCTGTGATCGGACTTGAAGCCGACTTCGTACTGCTTGCTGCGCAGCGGGCCGAACGTCGCCGGATAGTTCAGGTTCGTGTTCGACGCCGCGCCGCCCTGTTCGAGCGATTCCACATAGCTCGCGTACAGCGTCGAGTACGGATCGGTCTTGAACATCAGCGCGAAGGTCGGTGTGACCGGGTTCGCGCTGTATTGCGACGTGACCGCGCCGCCCGGCTCGTACACGTTCTGCCGGTACTGCGTGTAGCGCACGCCGAGCAGCGCGGAGAGGCGCGGCGTGAACTGCACGGTGTCGCTCGCGTAGACGGCGGTCTGCGTGGTGCGCTGCTGGCGGTACAGTTCCTCGCCGATGCTCACTTCGTCGTTGCTCAGCAGCGTCGTGGCGTACAGGTTGCCGTTGCCGAGGAAGTAGCCCTCGTTCCAGCCTTCGCTGTTGCTGTACTCGCTCGTCTGCGTCTGGTAGCCGGTGCCGAGCACGATTTCGTGATGGATGCCGCCGGTGTCGAACTTGCCCTGCACCATCGCATCGACGTTCTGATAGAAGTAGCGCGTCATTGCCGCGTAGAGCGTATTCGCGTAGTTGCCGGCGGCGTCGGTCACATAGAGCAGGCTGTCCGAATTCGTGCGGTTTTCCTTCGCGAAGCGGTACTTCACGCTCGCGCGCCAGTTCTCCGACAGACGATAGTCGAGGCCCGCGCCGAACGACGCCATCTCGGTCTGATAGTAGTTCTGCGGCTGCGCGAGCGCGCCGCCGATCGTACTCGCGTCGGGAATGCCGAGGCCGCCGCCGAACATCAGGCCGAAGATCGTGCCCTCGGTCTTGCGCTTCTGATAGAGCGCGTCGGCGCTGAAGACGAGGTCCGGCGTGATGCGGAAGTCGAAGGCGAGCGACGCCACCTGGCGGCTCACGTGGCCGTCCTGCTCGGCGGTGGTGCCGTATTCGTTGGCGAGATTCAGGCGATAGCCGAAGCGCTGGTCGTTGCCGAAGCGCCCGCCCACGTCGACGGCCTGGCTGAATACGCCCGCCGATCGATAGCCGAGCGTGAAGCTGCGGTACGGGTCGTCGGTCGGGCGCTTGAGCACGTAGTTGACGATGCCGCCCGGCGAGCCGAAGCCGTACATGAAGCCGGACAGGCCCTTGAGCAGTTCCACCTGCTCGAACGGTTCGAGCGAGAGGTCGGTGTCCCAGGACGGGAAGGTTTGACCGTCCACCTTGATGCTGTTGAGCGTATCGATCGGCATGCCGCGCACGTTGAACGTCGAGTTTTCGCTGATCGAGTTCTCGCTGCTGATGGTGACGGCCGGGTCGTATCTGAACAGATCGTTGGCCGTCGTCGCGAACAGGTCCTGGGCGTCGTCGCTCGTGGCGATACGCGTCGAGAAAGGCGTGTCGACCTGCTTGCGCGAGCCGAGTGCGCCCGCGCTGACGGTGTCGGCCTGCGCGACGGCCGCATCCTTCGACGCCGATACGCTCACGGCCGGCAGTGTCGTCGCCTCGGCGTCGCTCGCCGCAGCCTGCTGCGCCCAACCCGCTGACGACAGCGTTGAAAGCGACAGCCCCGCGCTTACGAGCAGCCCCGCACTGAGGCGCGACGGGGTACGGCGCAAGCCGCGCGCGGAAGCGGGGCGGCGGATAACGGCAAGCTGGGCGGATTCGATGGATTTCTGCATGTTTGTTTTAGGTAGGCGTAGCGTGGCGCCGCCATGCGCCTATGCTGCGCGGCGGAATTCCAGTCGGCCGGGTGGTTGCGAGAAGTGATGAAGCGCTTGAGTCGTTAAGGTTGGCTAAACGGTTGAAACGAGCGATCCAGGTGCGAAATTTTCATAAATCATAATGCATATGATTCGCATTTACAAATAAACAGAGGGTCAACCCGAACTTCAAGTCATCTATAAGATATCTGTTTAAAGACTTGGGTAATCGGCCGCAAAGCCTTATCTGGCGGGGCTTGACCCCTTTGGGCGAGGTGCGGCCGTCTGTTTGTCGCGCCCCGGATAGAGGAAAACACGCATATACTCACGGTCTGGCCGCAAACTGAGGGCCGCGGGTTGCGTCGTGTCGCATTGCGCCGTAGCCGCCGCCGCGATTGCGCTGGCTCCGCACCGCCAACGCTCTGTCTACCACTTCCTAGCAAAGCATCGATCATGTCCACACCGCCGAAGATCATCTACACCCTGACCGACGAAGCGCCCGCTCTGGCAACGTACTCGCTGCTGCCGATCGTCAAGGCGTTTACGCGCTCGTCCGACGTGCTCGTCGAAACGCGCGACATCTCGCTCGCCGGCCGGATCATCGCCGCATTTCCCGACTACCTGAGCGCGGAACAGAAGGCTTCCGACGATCTGGCGGAGCTCGGCGGACTCACCACGCGCCCGGAAGCGAACATCATCAAGCTGCCGAACATCAGCGCCTCGGTGCCGCAGCTGAAGGCCGCGATCGCCGAGCTGCGCGACCAGGGCTACAAGCTGCCGTCGTATCCGGACGTCGCGACGACCGACGCCGAGAAGGACGTCAAGGCTCGCTACGACAAGATCAAGGGCAGCGCGGTGAACCCGGTGCTGCGCGAAGGCAATTCGGACCGCCGCGCGCCGCTGTCGGTGAAGAACTACGCGCGCAAGCATCCGCACAAGATGGGCGCCTGGAGCGCGGAGTCGAAGTCGCACGTCGCGCACATGAGCAGCGGCGATTTCTACGGTAGCGAAAAGTCGGCGCTCGTGGCGGCAGCCGGCAACGTCAAGATCGAACTCGCGGCTGCGGACGGCTCGACGACGGTCCTGAAGGAAAAGACGCCGGTGCAGGCGGGCGAGATCATTGACGCGTCGGTGCTGAGCAAGAACGCGCTGCGCAGCTTCATCGAGGCGGAAATCGCCGACGCGAAGGCGAACGGCCTGCTGTTCTCGGTGCACCTGAAGGCCACGATGATGAAGGTCTCGGACCCGATCATCTTCGGTCAGGTGGTGTCGGTGTTCTATAAGGACGTGCTCGCGAAGCACGCCGAGGCGCTGGCCAAGGTCGGCTTCAACCCCAACAACGGTATCGGCGACCTGTACGCGCGCCTGAAGGATCTGCCGGCCGAAACGGCCGCGGCGATCGAAGCCGATATCAAGGCGCAGTACGAACAGCGTCCGCCGCTCGCGATGGTCAACTCGGACAAGGGCATCACGAGCCTGCACGTGCCGAGCGACGTGATCGTCGACGCGTCGATGCCGGCGATGATCCGCGAGTCGGGCAAGATGTGGGGCGCCGACGGCGCGCTGCACGACGCGAAGGCCGTGATTCCGGACCGCTGCTACGCGGGCGTCTACCAGGCGGTGATCGAGGACTGCAAGAAGCACGGCGCGTTCGATCCGGTCACGATGGGCACGGTGCCGAACGTCGGCCTGATGGCGCAAGCGGCCGAGGAATACGGCTCACACGACAAGACGTTCCAGATTCCGGCGAACGGCGTGGTCCGCGTGACCGACGCCGCCGGCGCGGTGCTGCTGGAGCAGCCGGTCGAGCAGGGTGACATCTTCCGCATGTGCCAGACCAAGGACGCGCCGATCCGCGACTGGGTCAAGCTCGCGGTGAACCGCGCCCGCGCGACCGGCACGCCGGCCGTGTTCTGGCTCGACGCGGCGCGCGCGCACGATGCGCAGATCATCAAGAAGGTCGAGCAGTACCTGAAGGACCACGACACCAACGGTCTCGACATCCGCGTGATGACGCCGGTCGAAGCGGCGAAGTTCTCGGTCGAGCGCATCCGCGCCGGCAAGGACACGATCTCGGTCACCGGCAACGTGCTGCGCGACTACCTGACCGACCTGTTCCCGATCATGGAACTGGGCACCAGCGCGAAGATGCTCTCCATCGTTCCGCTGATGGCCGGTGGCGGCATGTTCGAAACCGGCGCGGGCGGTTCGGCGCCGAAGCACGTGCAGCAGCTGGTCGAAGAAGGCTTCCTGCGTTGGGACTCGCTCGGTGAATTCCTCGCGCTGGCGGCGTCGCTCGAACATCTGGGCACGACGTACCACAACCCGAAGGCGCAGGTTCTCGCGAAGACGCTGGATCAAGCCACCGGCAAGTTCCTCGACAACGACAAGTCGCCGGCCCGCAAGGTCGGCGGCATCGACAATCGCGGCAGCCACTTCTACCTCGCGATGTACTGGGCCGAAGCACTGGCCGCGCAAACCGAGGACGCGGCGCTGCAGGCGCAGTTCGCGGGCGTCGCGAAGGCGATGGCCGACAGCGAGGCGAAGATCGTCGCCGAACTCGGCGCGGCACAGGGCAAGCCGGTGGACATCGGCGGCTACTACCGTCCGAATGTCGGTTTGACGAGCCAGGCAATGCGCCCGAGCGCGACGCTGAACGCGATCGTCGATGCGATCGCCTGAGGCCGAAGCCGCGTGCGCGACTGAGGCGGTGAGCATGACGATGGCTTCGAAAGCCATGCGGTAAGCACGCAGCCCGGCCGCCAGAACGGTGGCAAATACGACAATGGCGCTTTCGAGCGCCATTGTCGTTTCTGCGTGCACTGCTACGTCACCGTCGGTCATACCCTTTCCTGGTCCTTACACGTGAACGATTTCCCAATCGGCGAGATGCTCCGGAAACTCGAGCTGCGACGTGTCGAGTTCAGACAGATGCTCGCAGTTCAGGCCGCGCGCGAGATCGTCGGCGGCCTGTTGCGGGCTTGAAAATTCACCGAGCGTTTCGTTGCCGTAGGTGGCCTCCCAACCGTCCTGACCCGGCAGAATGTAGAACGCTCCCAACGTCGAACCAAAGCGAAAGCCTTTCATTTTTTGTCTCCCAGTTGCCAATAAAAAAACCGTGGTTCGTGACGGCTTCTTCGCAATCTGTGGGATTGGGGCGGACCGCTCTGTTAGGCCTTCCCGAATCCGACTGCGTGAAGCGCGTGCTCTTGTAAAAGAGTCTACGTCAGCGGCTAGTTGGGCAAGCAGGCGTCAAACGGTTCTTTCTAATAAAAATTATGTTTTAAAAACAACAATTTGCGAGCTTAATTTTGCGATGTGCAACGTCGGGCGGCATTGCGAAATGGCTGATTTGTGCCACGCACCATGATTTTTTACGAAGCGCGGCATCGTTTCGTATCGCGAAAAATAGGGGGCTGTGTTAGGCCTGAAATGACGGTGTGCGGCTTTGAGCCGAGCCAGGGTGGGTTTCGGCCTCGCTTTGTCATGGATTCCTGCCGGCTTCACGCCATCGGTTAGCCATGCGCCGGCCGGCGCTTCAGCCTGCGTTTAACCCCGCGATGCGCCGCAAAAACTCGAGCAGCGCGCGATCGAACTGCGCCGGCCGTTGCAGCGGCGCGGAATGGCTGACGCCGGGCAGGACAGTCAGCCGTGCGCCTGGAATGCTGCGCGCAAGATAATCGGCGTGCTCGGGCTTGATGAACTCGTCGTGCTCGCTTTGCACGATCTCGATCGGCACGCGGATGCGTGCAAGATCGGCCGCCGAATAGTTCGGCTGCGTGCGCATCATCTCGCTGACCGCGGCGACGAATGCATCGAAGTCGTTCGGCGTCGCCGAGAGGCTGGCGTAGTCCTTCGCATGGCGGCCGAAGCAGCGGTCGATCACCTCCGCAGGCACGAATGGCTTCGTCCCGGTCGGGTCCATGTTGCAGCCAAAGAAGAACACGCCTGCGACGCGCTCGGGCGCGAGCGCCGCCAGCACGAGCGATACGCACGCGCCGTCGCTCCAGCCGATCATCGCGGCCTTGGCGAGTTGCAGCGTGTCCATGACGGCAAGCACGTCCGACGCCATCAGTTCGTAGCGATAGGGCCGTGCATCGCGTGTGCTGCGGCCGTGGCCGCGGCTGTCGATCACGACGACGCGATGCCCCGCATCGAGCAGCGCCGGCACCTGATAACCCCAGTTGCCGCTATGTCCCAGTCCGCCGTGCAGCAGGATCACCGGTGCGCCCGAGCCGTACGACGCGTACCAGATGCGCGCGCCGTCGTGCTCGACGTGGCCGCTCTGGTCCGTTGCCGGCAGCGGCGCGGCGCCCTGTACGGCGAACTGTTCGAGGGCGTCGTCGTGGTGCTGTGGTGCCATGCTGGCCTCCGTCGCGTTAGCCGCGTGACGAAGCCGGCGCGAACATACTGCGCCGGTTTCCCGCCGGAAGTATCGAGGTGAAATGCAACTGCGCGGACTGGTCCAGTCTCGTGCCGATGCGCGGGCAAGACGCCCTCAGGCGCCGACTTTCGTCAACTCATGCGCGCGACGCAGCCGCTCGCGGCTGTTGCTCAGATGCATGCGCATCGCGGCGCGCGCGTCGTCGGCGTCCTGGCGTTCGATCGCGCGATAGATCAGCAGGTGCTCGCCGAGCACGTTGCGCAGCACCTCGATGTGATCGAGTTCGGCGATCTCGGCGGTGCCGAGCCGCGTGCGCGGACTGACCGAGCGGCCGAGCTGGCTCAGCACGTCGAAGAAATAGCGGTTGCCGCTCGCTCGTGCGATCTGCAGATGGAACTCGATGTCGTGCGCGAGCGTGTCGGTGCTGCCGCGCTCGAGTTCCGACTCGAAGCGGTCGAGCGCGGCGTAGATCTGCTTGAGGTTCTGCTCGGTGCGGCGCGAGGCAGCCAGTGCCGCTGCGGCGGCCTCGACGTCGATGCGGAATTCGATGATCGCCATCACGTCGAGCATGCTGGAGAGATCGGCGGCGGGCAACTGCATCGGTTTTTCGGCGGCCGGGGCGAGCACGAACGTGCCGATTCCGTGCCGTGTCTCGACGACGTTGGCCGCCTGCAGGCGCGAGATCGCCTCGCGCACCACGGAGCGGCTCACCGAGAGCTGCTTCATCATCGCGACTTCGGTGGGAATGCGGTCGCCCGGCCTCAGCGTGCCGCGGCGGATTTCATCGGAAAGAGTGGCGACCACCTTTTCAGTTAGGCTGCTCATTTTTGTGGCTTGTTGACTGATCCAGCAAAGTATCGCACAGGACTTTACTGGATTCCCATGCGTTCGACGGTAGCGCTCGGGGCTATTGCGCGCGCGGGCGCATGGTGGGCGCGCGGCGCAACGGGCCGTTATCAGGCGTTCCAGGCCGCTTGCCTGCCTGTGCGCAACTAACGGTCAAGCCGTTGCCGCGCCTGCGGCTTGCCGATACAGGTTATCGGAAAATTATAGTCATCAGACGTCTTAGTTCGACGTGGGATACGTCATGAGTTCTGGGTCTTCATGCCGTAAAGCCTTGTGCCTTAGAAAGATTGCAGGGTAAACACTCATCTGGAATCGTCCAGGATATCGGAGTAGACTGTCGTCGTACAACGTGTCATGCTTGTCATGAGGCGATGTGCTTCGCCCGGATGCGCATCGTTGCGGGAGTCCCGAGGCCGCAACGTCCATTGGCTACACTGACGGTCGCAGGCGGCCGTCGATCCTTGCCAGTTCGCATTTCCATCCGGTCCGCTCGAAAGCGCGCAACTCGCGATGTCGTCGAAGGCCGGCTCATTTCACAAACAGGTGCTTTTTCCATGTCCACGAAACCAACCGAATCGAACGCCACGCCGGTCGTCACCGAACTGCGCGTCGTGCCCGTCGCGGGCCGCGACAGCATGCTGATGAATCTGAGCGGCGCGCATGGCCCGTTCTTCACGCGCAACATCGTGATCCTGCGCGATAGCTCGGGGCATACCGGCGTCGGCGAAGTGCCGGGCGGCGAGAACATCCGCAAGACGATCGACGATGCGCGGCCGTTCGTCGTCGGTCAGTCGATCGGCAATCTGCAAGCAATCCTGAACAAAGTACGCACGCAATTCGCCGACCGCGACGCGGGCGGCCGTGGTCTGCAGACTTTCGACCTGCGCACGACGATTCACGCGGTGACCGCGCTCGAAGCCGCGCTGCTCGATCTGCTCGGCCAGCATCTCGGTGTGCCGGTCGCGGCTCTGCTCGGCGAAGGCCAGCAGCGCGACGCAGTGGAAATGCTCGGCTACCTGTTCTATATCGGCGATCGCAAGAAGACCGATCTGCCGTACGCGGACAACACCGGCGCGCGCGACGACTGGGAGCGCGTGCGCACCGAAGAGGCGCTGACGCCGGAAACGGTCGTGCGTCTCGCCGAGGCCGCGCAGGCGCGTTACGGCTTCAACGACTTCAAGCTGAAGGGCGGCGTGCTGCCGGGCGATGCCGAAATCGAAGCGGTCACGGCGCTGGCCGAGCGCTTCCCCGAAGCACGCGTGACGCTCGATCCGAACGGCGCATGGTCGCTCGCCGAAGCGGTGCGCCTGTGCCGCGACAAACACGACGTGCTCGCCTACGCGGAAGACCCGTGCGGCGCGGAGAACGGCTATTCGGGCCGCGAAGTGATGGCCGAATTCCGCCGCGCGACCGGTCTGCCGACGGCGACCAACATGATCGCGACCGACTGGCGCCAGATGGGTCACGCGATCCAGTTGCAATCGGTCGACATTCCGCTCGCCGATCCGCACTTCTGGACCATGCAGGGCTCGGTGCGCGTCGCGCAGATGTGCAACGACTGGGGCCTTACGTGGGGTTCGCATTCGAACAACCACTTCGACATCTCGCTCGCGATGTTCACGCACGTCGCCGCTGCGGCGCCGGGCAAGATCACCGCGATCGATACGCACTGGATCTGGCAGGACGGCCAGTTCCTGACGCGCGATCCGCTGCAGATCGTCGGCGGCAAGGTCAAGGTGCCGCAGAAGCCGGGTCTCGGCGTCGAGCTCGACATGGATGCGCTGGAGAAGGCGCATGCGCTGTATCAGCAGCACGGCCTCGGCGCGCGCGACGACGGCGTGGCGATGCAGTATCTGATTCCGAACTGGACGTTCGATAACAAGCGGCCTTGCCTCGTGCGCTGATTCGGGCCGCACGGCGGTTGAGGTAGTGTGATGTAAAGAGAGCGGCTGCGTGGTTTACCATGCAGCCGCTCGATGTTTTTTAAGGCCCGGTGTTGGCGTATGCCCGGGCGAATGCGCTTCACTCCAGGTTCGCTCATTGCGTATCGAGCGGACTCATCGGAGACCTTGCGGAAGCGCTCGTGTTTTCGTCTCGCTGAATCTTTGCCCATCCCTGCCGATCCCCTGCGGCAACGCTTGAGTTGTCGATCTTGAAATTCTCATCGGACATCAGCGCATCAATATAAGCCATTGTTTTTATTGGTTTGATGTAAACCCTAGTCGTCTGATGACGAATTTATATCTACGATGCCTATCACTGGATAGCAGACCGTGTCGCCGCTGTTAGCCCGAGGTTCGATTCGGCAGGCGGATGAACATCAAGGGACGAAAAGCTTCCAGTCAGGCCTGCATGCTTTTGGGAGTCGAAGCTGAAGGGAGACCGCCGGCCGGGTCATAACAACTCATCAGGTAGTAATCCTTAGTACTAGAACGAGCAGTGCGTCTCGCGCATTTGTGCCTATAACAATTGAGGAAAGACAATGTCTGTGAAATTCATTCAGAGGAGAACCGCCGCCGCCGCAAGCATCATGTTCTTTCTGGCGGCGTGCGGAGGCAGTAATAACCCCAACCCATCGTCGACGGCTTCGGCGCCCACCCCGGCATCGACGCCGTCAGCCGCAATGCCGTGGATGAATACGTCGCTTTCTCCTGAAGCACGCGCGGCACTGCTTGTCCCTGCCATGACGCTCGCCGACAAGGAGGAGCAACTGGCCGGTTCGAACCCCGGGATTCTGCCCGAGTTGCCGCAGTGCTATGGCGCGCGGCACATTCTCGGTCTCGCGAAGTACGCGATTCCGACTCTGCGGATTACCAATGGCCCTGTCGGCATCGGCCAGAACGATTGCGTTTCTCCGTCCGTAACGGGCTATGCAGCCTATACGGATTCCAGTTCGGCCAAGGCGACGGCCTTGCCGTCGGCGATCGCGATGGCGGCCTCGTTCGATCCTTCCGTGGCAACCCAGTTCGGTAACGTGGTCGGCGTCGAGGGCGGGAATCTGGCGCTGCACGTGTTCGAAGCGCCCGGTATGAACCTGGCGCGCTTGCCGGTGGGCGGCCGCAATTTCGAGTACATGGGCGAGGACCCGTATCTCACGGGCACGATGGGGGTCGCCGAAATTCAGGCCGTGCAGGCTCACGGCATGATTGCGATGGCCAAGCACCTGGTGGCGAACGAACAGGAAACGAATCGCATGACGATTCAGGAGAGCGTCGACGATCAGACGTTGCACGAGCTCTATATGCTGCCGTTCGAGATGGCGGTGAAGGCAGGCAACGTCGGCGCCGTCATGTGTTCGTATAACTCGGTGAACGGTTTCTCGATGTGCGAACAGAAGCACATTCTCTCCGATGTTCTGCGCGGGCAATGGGGCTTCAAGGGCTACGTGCAATCGGACTTCTTCGCCGCGCATAGCACCGCGCCGACCATGCTGGCCGGTATGGATAACGAAATGCCGCTACCGCAGAACTGGACCCCGGCGAACCTGAACGCGGCGCTGGCCTCGGGCCAGATTCAGACCTCGGACATCGACAATGCGCTGCTGCGTCGCTATACGCAGATGTTCCGCGCGGGTATCTTCGATCGGCCGATTGCTCAGACTGCCATCAATGCGACGGCGGACGGTACGGTCGCGAAGCAGATCGGCGAGCAGGCCGCCGTGCTGCTGCAGAACAACGGTACCTTGCCGCTGAAAAAGACGGTTCGAAACGTGCTCGTGGTCGGCAAGGCGACGCAGGTCTATGCCCAGCAGGCCGTGGCCGGCGGCAGCTCGGTCGGCAACCCGATGGGTTCCGGCGGCGGCAGCTCCGATGTCGTCGCCTTGTACACGGTGACGCCGGTGCAGGGCATCAAGGACACGCTCGCCAACCTCGGGAACACCGGCGCAACGGTTCACCTGGCGCTCGTGGACGACAGCAATTCGACCGCCACGATCGATGGCGCGGCCGCGTCCATCTCGGCCGTGACGACAGCGGCGACCAGCGCCGATGCCGTGATCTTCATGGCCGGCTCCATGTCGGAAGAAGGCGCTGACCAGGCGACATTTACGGACTCGACGGGCCTGACGCTCGACACCGGCAAATACCTGAATACGCTCGACTGGTATGCGCCGAAGTCGAACTCGATCACGACCTCGAGTACCGCGAAGAACAGCAACACGCTGGCGTTGCTCCAGACCATCGTCGCGGCAAACAGCAATACCGTGCTCGTGCTGAAGGACAGCGCCGCCGAGGCTCTCGATCCTTCGCTTCTCACGGGCGGCACGTCCGCACCGGGCGCGATTCTCGAAACGTGGTTCCCGGGCGAGGAAGACGGGCATATCGTGGCGGATCTGCTGTGGGGTGTGGCGAATCCGTCCGGCAAGCTGCCGGTGACGTTCCCGCAGGTCGGCCAGGGCTTCATGGATTCGATCACGCCGTATCAGTATCCCGGCGTGTCGATCAACGGAAGCGCGACGGTGACTTACTCCGAGGCACTCAATGTCGGTTATCGCTGGTATGACGCGATGGGTAAGACGCCGGCATTCCCGTTCGGTTATGGTCTCTCGTACTCGACCTTCACGATTACCAACCCGACCGTGAGTTCCGGCGCGAACGGCACGTACACGGTGACCGCGGTCGTGAAAAACACGGGTTCTGTGGCGGGCGCCGAAGTGCCGCAGGTGTACGTCGCATTGCCGAGCTCGGCTGGAGAGCCGCCCAAGCGTCTGGTGGGATTCCAGAAGGTCAGTCTGAATGCCGGCGGATCGCAGACGGTGTCCATCACGATCGATCCGGCCGCGCCGAATCATCCGCTCAGCACCTGGAACAAAGACTCGCAGCAGTGGACGACCCCGGCCGGTTCTTATTCGGTGTACGTCGGTAACTCGTCGCGCAGCCTGACGCTTGCGGGAACGATTACGCAATAACGTCGTGTTTAACGTTGCGTAAGTCGCCGGAGTCCGATGCTCCTTCGGACTCCGGCATAAGCGCTCGAACCAACCTGAGTGGTCCGCCGAATGAAAGTACTATCACGATGGATGCTTGCACTGGTGTTCGGTGCAACGCTTCCCCTGGCCGCGAGTGCCGCGGAAAAGCCATTTGTCACCGTCAACGGCAAACCGGTTTCTCAAGCAGACGCCGACTTGTATATCGGACAGGCGCATGCGCAAGGTTTTCCCGATTCGCCGCAATTGACCGACCACGTGCGCGACGAACTGGTGCGCCGCGAAGTCATCTTCCAGGCGGCGCAGAAGGCCGGCTTCGACCGGCAACCGGACGTCGCGGCGCGCGCCGAGGCGG
The DNA here is from genome assembly GCF_017105025.1 of Paraburkholderia sp. Ac-20336. NCBI lineage: Bacteria > Pseudomonadati > Pseudomonadota > Betaproteobacteria > Burkholderiales > Burkholderiaceae > Paraburkholderia > Paraburkholderia sp. Ac-20336. Next base: position 17,869 of record NZ_JAAGPS010000003.1, read on the forward strand.
CCCGGCAAAAGATTCTGGCTCAGGCTCAGGCAACATGGGAGACTGAAATCGTCAGGGAGTACATGCAGGACTTTCTCAAGAAAAATCCTGTCACTGACGATCAATTGCGGGCGATGTACAACGACATGAAGGCGAAAGGCGGGAGTACCGAATATAAAGTCCGCCATATCCTCGTCAAGGATGAAGGCGCAGCCAAAGACATCATTGCGAAGCTCAATAAGGGCGCATCGTTCGCGGACCTTGCTCGCGAATCGGTCGATCCGGGTTCGAGATATAACGGCGGAGACCTGGGCTGGGTCACGTCCAGCAAGGTCGTCAAACCGTTTGCCGACGCGATGGCTCATTTGCACAAGGGCGAATACACGCAGACTCCGGTTAAAACCGGCTACGGCTTTCACGTCATAGAAGTGGATGACACCCGCCCGTTGCAGGTGCCCTCGTTCGAGGACATGAAGCCGATGCTGTACCAGCAGGCACAGGCCGAACTCGTCGACAGAATGGTGAAGAATCTTCGAGCCAAAGCCACGGTTCAGTGAGCAGGCTCCCCTGACGTTCATCTCCTTGGGATGCGACGGAGAGCCTGGCGAGACGTTATCCGGCCTCTTCGACCTGCCCATTCGCTCCCCGCGCCCTTATCCGGACCGGGGAGCTTTTTTATTCGAGCGGGGCACGCGCGATTCGCCGATCGCAACCGAACCGCTCAGTTCTTGTGAAACACCACGTGCGAAATGCGCGGCACGAGCAGCGCGGCCGCGAGCGATGCCACCGCCGTCAGCCACACGCCGAGATGGATCGACTGCACGAGCGCATCGCGCGCGCTATCGATCAGCGCGAGCGTGTCGAGTCCCGACGGTTTCATATCGGCGATCAAGCGGATGCGCGATGCTTCGTCGATCAGAATGCGCAGATCGACGAAACGCGGCTGCCATTGCGACGCGGCCGGCTCGCCGAGCACGCTCATCGTGCGCGTGACGACGCTGCGGTAGTGATGCGAAACCACGGTCGTGACGATGCTCGTGCCGAGCATGCCGCCGACCATACGCGTCGATTGCAGCAGCGCGGTCGTGATGCCGAAGCGTTCGCGCCCGGCGATCTCCTGGGCGAACACGTTCAGATTGTTGAGGATGAACCCGAGCCCGATGCCGACCGCGGCCATCGGCAGCGCGATGCGCACGTGCGGCGTATCGGGATAGGCAAACGCAAGCGCGATCGACGCGAACATCAGCAGGGCGAAGCCGATCGAGAGAATCTGCGTGGGCTTTTTCATGTGAATCACGATGCGCGTGTTCAGCAGGCTGCCGAGCGCGATGCAGGCGGCGATCGGCGTGGCGAGCAGGCCGGCCTGTTGCGGCGAGAGGCCGAAGCCGCCTTGCAGCAGCAGCGGCGCGAAGAAGATCAGCGAGAACATCACGAAGCCGGACAGCATGCCGAGTGTGAACAGTGTGACGAGCTGCGAGTCCTTGAACAGGTCGAGGGGAATGATCGGGTGCGTCGCGCGTTTTTCGCAGATCAGCAGCGCAACCGTGCCAAGGACCACGCAGGTGCCGAGCACGACGTTGCCGGTCGTGAGGCCATGCTTCGGCACGCCTTCGATCAACGCCTGCAAGCCGCCGAGCACGGCTGCGACGAGCGCCGCGCCGAGCCAGTCGATTTTCACTTCGTCCTGTTGCGGACGCCGGAAGCTCGGCAGATGCGCCCAGGTGAAATAGAGCGCCGCCACGCCGACCGGCAGGTTGACGAGAAACGTGGAGCGCCAGCCGAGGTGTTCGCTCATCCAGCCGCCGAGCGACGGCCCCGCCGCCGTGCCGATGCCGTATGCCGCGGCCAGCACCACCTGCCAGCGAACGCGGGTGCGCGGATCGGGGAACAGATCGGGGATCGAGGCGAACGCGGTGCCGACCATCATCCCGCCGCCGATGCCCTGCAGCCCGCGCGCGATGACGAGAAACAGCATGTCGTTGGCGAGCCCGCACAGCACCGACGCCACCGTGAACGTGATGACCGAGGCGATCACGAAACGCTTGCGGCCGAAGTAGTCGCCGAGCCGCCCGAACACCGGCACCGTCACGACCGAGGCGAGCAGGTAGGCGCTTGCGATCCACGCGAAGTATTCGAAGCCGTGCAGTTCGGCGACGATCGACGGCAGCGCGGTACTGACGACGGTCTGGTCGAGCGCGACCAGCATGTTGACGAGACCGATGCCGAGCATCGCGAGGAGGGCGTTGCGAAACGGCAGGGCGGAGGCGGGGGCGGTGGAATTCACGTGTCGGGCAGAAGGCGGTTCGGGTGGGCGCTGCGCGGTGGCGGGCGGGTCGGGCTCTTGGCGGCTTCGTGCAATGCTAGTTGTCTGACCTCTTGATGATTATACGGGTTTCCCCTTAATCGAAACTATTCGTTGAACGAAAAGAGACACGGGGAGGGCAAAAAATGGCCGGTCTCGCTGCGCGTGCGGGAAGGCGCCGGCCCATGCGTGCCGAACATGGTCGAACCTGGCCGAACGTGGTAAGTTCGCTCGCGATATATGTCCGATATGTGTCCGCGGAGGACTTCATCCTGCACGACGCCCCGGCTTCATTGCTCAAGACGGCCCGCACGATCCTCGCGGCCGCATGGCGCCAACGCGATGCGGCGAGGTTTGGCCGGGCCGTCGCCATGAGCGCCGCGTTGCTGCTCCCTTGCCTGCGCGAGGCGGCCGCCGCCGACATGAACGCCGGCTTCGTCTCGCTCTATGGCGTCTTCGACACCAGCATCGAAATCACCGATCCCGGCTCCGGCTGGACGCCGCGCATGGATTCGGGCGCGTATCGCGGTTCGCGCGTGGGCTTGCATGGCGCGGAGCCGATCGGCGGCGGCACGGCGATCGTGTTTACGCTCGAAAACGGTTTCAGCTCGGCCGACGGCTCGTTGCAGGTGCCCGGTTCGCTGTTCAACCGGCAGGCGTGGATCGGCGCGCGTGGCGCGTGGGGCGAAGTGAGAATGGGCCGTCAATATTCGCCGATCTACATCCCGTTCAAGGGCGGTCTCGACGCGTTCGGCGCCGGCACGATCGCCTCGGGACTCAATAATCTGTCGAAGATCACGCCGTATGCGAACGACGCGTTCGCTTATCTGTCGCCGCGGATCGCCGGTTTCGACGCGACCGTGATGATGGCGACGCGCGATCCCTCCGAGGACGACGGCAACGGCCTCGACGGCTATTACGTCACGGCATCCTATCGGCTCGACGGACTGCACGTGCTGTACGCGCATCAGCAGACGCACGGCGCCGGCGCGCTGCGCGCGAATCTCGGCGGCGCGAGCTACGGCTTCGGCAAGTTGCGCGTGTGGCTCGCCTTCTTCAACGGCGACGGCGGCACGCCGGTGTATCACGGCGCGGGCGGATCGCTGTCGGCGCAGTACCGTTTTTCCGCCGTCGCGCGCGCCTCGCTCGGCTATGCGCACGTACGCGACTACACGCTGGCGGGCGCGAACGCGGACCAGTTCAGCGCCGCCTTCGAATACGACGTTTCGCCCACGCTGCTGCTTTACTTCAGCGCCGCTTATCTCGCCAATCACGACGACGCAAGCTTTACGCTGCGCGGCGTCAACGTGACCGGACTGCCGGTGGCTTATCCGGGCGCGCCGGTCGCGGGCGTGCAATTCGGCCTGCTCGAACGGTTCTGACACGCCGCGCAATACAGCGGGTTTTATTCACTGATTACCCAATCATTAGATAAAAGCGCTTAAATTTTCTGGAATGTGGGAAACAGGATAGGCGGGGACCGGGCGTATTAATTTTGAGATATCGCGTGTGATTTTTTGGCGAAACTATGATTTGCGTGGCAGGAATTTGACAGATTGCCGTAAATACAAGGTTTGCGGAATAAAAAAAGGCCGACACGATGTGTCGGCCTAAAGATCCTGGCGTCCGAGGATGTTTGCCAGAACCTGAGAGACATGCCCACAAACCGGCGCAGGGCACGGTGCACGGGACTTCGAGCCGGAAACCGGAGCGTATGAATATCGCGTCGCGGTTTCCCTCGTCAGGCTGGGACGGCATGTTTGGCCGATGGCGCTGGCGAGTGGGGTATTAACCAGAAAGCATGGCGGCAAGTATAACGTCAGCCCTGAAATTTGTGGGTACGAATGAGGCTAAATTAATTGTAAAAAAGTTCTTCTGCTTATCCAGATATTGGCCGGCTCGAATAAGGCGCCGATACGGAGTCGATAAGACGCCGAATTGAGCGGCGCTACGCCCGTTCGAGGCGCCGGTTTGAAGCGCGGGAGCCGATAGCGCAGGATTCGCGGGACAGGCGCTATGCTACCGGTTTCGTCTATCCGAGGAGAAACCCATGACGCAGCCAGCAGGTTCGATGATTACCTTCAACCGTCCCGATGGCCGGCAACTTCAGGGCTACCTGGCCAAACCGCGGAAACCGGAGGGCGCGCCCGCGGTCGTCGTGATCCAGGAATGGTGGGGCGTGAACGGGCAGATTCGCGGTGTCGCCGACCGTCTCGCGCAGGCCGGCTACCTCGCGCTCGTGCCCGACCTCTATCGCGGCAAGTCGACGGTCGAGCAAGAGGAAGCGCACCATCTGATGAGCAGCCTCGATTTCGGCGATGCCGCCACCCAGGACGTGCGCGGCGCGGTGCAGTATCTGAAGCAGCACGCGGCGAACGTGGGCGTGACCGGCTTTTGCATGGGCGGCGCGCTGACGCTGCTCGCGCTGTGCAACGTGCCCGAAGTGGCGGCCGGCGTCGTCTGGTATGGTTTCCCGCCGCTCGACTATCTCGACGCCTCGAAAATCAAGGTGCCGGTGATGGGCCACTGGGCTCTGCAGGACGAATTCTTCGCGGCGGAAACCGTCGACGCGCTCGAAAAGAAGCTCGGCGAGGCGAACGTCGACCTCGAGTTTCACCGTTATCTCGCGCGCCACGCGTTCGCGAACGAAACGGCCGTCGGACCGGGCCGCATCGCGGCGACGCAGTACGATCCGGCATGGGCGCAGCAGGCGTGGGATCGTACGTTGACGTTCTTCGGCCGCACCTTGTGGAAATGAGCGCTTAGCGCCGTTCAGCGGCAGACTGGGGGCAGGCGGGGCAGGCGGGAGCGGCGCAGGGCATCCCGCCGCGCCTCACGCGATTCACGCGAGGACATCTTGACGACCGATTCCGCAACGGGCTACGCGGCCGCTCCGGTTTGCGACTATAGCCACTTCGATACTTACGGTAGCGCCGCGCGCCTGCAGTTGCCCGCGTGGCGCGAGCGCGTCGGCCATTTTCTCGACGTGCCGATCTCGCGCCGGCAACTGGCCGACGGTTTTCGCGGCAGCATCGACAGTTACCGCGTCGGCGGCATGGCTTTCATGGACTGCCGCACCGATCCGGTCGAGCAAACGCGCGCGGTCGCGCGCATCTCCACCGACAACGTGTGCCAGTTCGTGTTTCATGTGGCCGTGGACGGCGTGGTCGAAACCGCGACGGGTCTTTATCCGAAGCGCAATGCGGTGCAAACGGTGCCCGGCATTCTCGCGCTCGATCTGAACCAGCCGATGTGGATGACGCGCGGCCCATGCCGCGTGATGGCCTTGTTCGTGCCCCGCGAGATCGTGGAGGCGGTGCTGCCGGAGGCGGCGTCGATTCATGGCCGCGTGATCGAATATCATTCGCCGCTCGCGCGGATGATTCCCGCACATCTTGCCGAGCTGTCCCGCTCGTTGCCCGAGATGAGCCCGCAGGCCGCCTACGAGGCGCTCCGCGGCTGCGCGATGCTGATCGCCGCGGCCTTCGGCAGGCAGACTGGCTTGACCGGCAACGCTCGCGCGGCGGCGCGCACGGCGATGTTCGCGAGCGCGCGCCGCTATATCGACGCGCATCTCGGCCAGGCGGATCTGACGATCGACAAGGTGCTCGCCGTATCGCAGCTTTCGCGGCCCACGCTGTATCGTCTGTTCGAGCCGGAGGGCGGACTCGCCGCGTATATTCGCAACCGGCGGCTGCGCGAAGCGGCGGACGAGTTGCATCGCTATCCGCACAGGCCGGTGATCGAAGTCGCGTATGGCCTCGGCTTCAATAGCGCGTCGGATTTCAATCGCGCGTTCCGGCGCGCTTACGAAATGTCGCCGGGCGATTTTCGCGAGGCGGCGCTGGCGCTCGACATACGCAGATAAGCGCGTGGCGAAGCCCGATGCGCGCCGCACAGGCATGCAGATGCAGCACGAGCCGCCTATCGGCACGTCGGGCACGCCGGGCACACCAGGCACGCCGCGCCGGTCCAGTGAGGCCGTGATCGTTCGGCAAAACAGCCGCTATGGAAGCAGTAACGACATGAATCCGATCGCAGGAGATAACAACGTGGTAAACATCAACCCGACCCGCCTGATGGCCGACCTTAAACATCTGCGCAGTTTCGGCGCGACCGGTCCCGGCGTGGTGCGGCTCTCGCTCTCGCCGGTGGATCTGGCGGCGCGCGCATGGCTCGTCGGCCGGATGACGGAAGCCGGGCTCGAGGCGCGCATCGACGGCGTCGGAACCGTGTTCGGGCGCTCGCGCAACGGCGGCCCCGCGCTGCTGGTCGGCTCGCACACCGACACGCAGCCGACCGGCGGCTGGCTCGACGGCGCGCTGGGCGTGATGTACGGCCTCGAGATCGCCCGCGCGCTCGCGGAGAACGAGGCAACGCGTCATCTCGCGGTGGACGTCGCCTCGTGGATCGACGAAGAGGGCACCTTCTCCGGCCTGCTAGGCAGCCGCAGCTTCGTCGGCGAGGCGGTCGACGAAGCGATTCGCGGCGCGGCGAACCGCCAGGGCGAGCGTCTCGAAGACGTGCTCGCGGCGGCCGGGCTCGCGGGACGGTCGCGCGCGCATTTCGAAGCGGGGCGGCACGTCGCGTATTTCGAGCCGCATATCGAGCAGGGCGGCCGGCTCGAAGCGATCGGCAAATCGATCGGCGTCGTCACGACGATCGTCGGGATGCATGAGTTGCGTTTGCGCTTCACGGGCCAGCGTAATCATGCGGGCACGACGCCGATGGCGATCCGCCGCGACGCGGGCGCGGCGCTCGTGGCGTTCATCGCGCGCATGAACGAGGCATTCGAGCAGCTTGCGGATGCCGACACGGTCTGGACCGTGGGCCGCATCGATCTCGATCCGGGTTCGATGAGCGTCGTGCCGGGCGCGGCCGACATGTATCTGCAATTCCGCGACGCGAACCCCGCGCGTCTGCAGGCGATGGAACAGCGGCTCGCCGAACTCGTGCGCGACTTCAACGCGCATCACGCGGTGAGCGTCGAATGGCAGAAGATCGACGAGCCGATCGAACCCGTCAGCATGGATGCGGCGCTTGCCGGTCATCTGGCGCGCGCCGCCGAAGCGCTCGCGCCAGAGCAATGGCTGCGCATGCCGAGCGGCGCCGCGCACGACGCGCAGGTGATCGCGCGCCGTATGCCCGCCTGCATGATGTTCGTGCCGAGCATCGGCGGCGTGAGCCACGACTTTATCGAAGACACGGCAGAGGAGCATATCGTGCTCGGCTGCCAGGTCGCGGCGACCGCCGCGGCTTCGATGCTGCTGGAAGCGGCCGCCCAGCGCGCCTGAGGGATGGCCGCGCCGACGGTGCGGTGAGTTGCGTCTTGCCGTCGGCGTCGTCAAACGGAGCGCGCCGCGGTTTTCCCCGTTATTTCCATTTTGAGCCGAGCCCGTCGAGTCCGGCTTTCATCAGATCCGCGGGCAGCATCGCGATGCGCAGTTCGCACTCGGCGTCGAGCTTCAGGAACCACGGCTCGGCGAGTGCGGGAATCGCCGAGGCATCGTCGATGTTCACGACCGCCACCGCGCCGCGTTTGCCGCGTTGCTCGGTGAAGTAGATGCTCTCGGGCTTCGTTTCTTCGAGTATCTGCGCGATCAATTCGCCGGCGCGGCCTTCGCGCACGAGCGTGTTGAATGGCTCGTTGGGTATTTGTATGTTGAGAAGCATCCGCATGTCGTCCTCCCGATCGATGCCGAAATGGCATCTTAAGGATAGGTGCTGCATGCGCCGCCGCTGGCGTCCATCGCGGACGATTTATCGCCCGTTATCGCCCGTTGCAGCCGCACGCGGGATGCGTCGGGCTCAGTTGCCGAACAACGAAGCCTGCGTTCCGCGGCTCGCCGTATGGCGCGCGGGTTGAGGCTGCGCGCTGTCTTGCCTGGCCTGTGCCGCTTGCGTGGAGGCGGGCTTCGGCGCCGGCGGCCGTGCCTTCGCTGCGGCATCTGTCATTGCATCTGCTGCCTCATCGGCCGCCGCTTCCAGCGAAGTCTGCCCCGCTTCGAGCGAGAGCAGCAGCATCTTGTTCGCGAGTCCGCCAGCGAAGCCGGTCAGATCGCCCGACGCACCGATCACGCGATGACATGGCGCGACGATCGAAATCGGATTCTTGCCGTTGGCCGCGCCCACCGCGCGCACCGCGTTGACGCTGCCGATCTGCTGGGCGATCTCGGTGTAGCTGCGGGTTTGGCCGAACGGGATCGTCAGCAATGCCTGCCACACTTTCTTCTGGAATTCGGTGCCCTGAAAATCGAGCGGCAGATCGAACGCGTCGCGCGTGCCCGCGAAATACTCGCGCAATTGCCGCTCGGTTTCGACGAGCACCGGGTGTTCGCCCGCTTCGCTCATTTCGCCGAGGCGCACCCGGTTCGGCTTGTCGTTTTCCCACAGAATCGCGGCAAGGCAATCGCCCCTGGCCACCAGCTTCAACTGCCCAACGGGCGAGTCGATCAATTTGTATGTGTAAGTCACTTTGCTTGACTCCTGACGGGGTGAGGCCATTCGGGCCGACCGGCGCGAGAAGGCGCGCCGTTATGGAGCAGTGTGCTCGCCGCGTTGTCCGAAGGCGCTCCAGATATTGCTATTTCATTCGCATTGCATGGCCGTATTTGATACGACGATCATGTCACTGTACCGCAGACGGCTCGCGACTCAGTAGAATTGATACCTTCGGTACGACGCGCGGCGCTACCCGAATCTCTTCTCCTCGATCGTGATTACGACTCTAGAACAACTGCGGGCCGGGCAACTGGCGGGTACGCGCCAGCTCAAGCTGGCAGGCGGCCTGCGCGAATTTCCGCGCGAGATTTTCGATCTCGCCGATACGCTCGAAGTGCTCGACCTCTCGAACAACGTGCTCTCGACGTTGCCCGACGATCTGCCGCGCCTGCGCAAGTTGTGCATTCTCTTCGCATCCAATAACCCGTTCACCGCATTGCCCGAGGTGCTTGGCGAATGCGCGCAATTGAGCATGATCGGCTTCAAGGCGAATCGCATCCGTACCGTGCCGGGCCGCGCATTGCCGCCGTCATTGCGCTGGCTGATTCTGACCGACAACGAGATCGAGCGCTTGCCCGCCGAGCTTGGCCGCTGTGCGCAATTGCAGAAGCTGATGCTGGCCGGCAACCGCTTGCGCGCCTTGCCCGAGGAACTGGCCGCGTGCTCGCGGCTCGAACTGCTTCGGCTCGCGGCGAATCGCTTCGACGCCTTGCCGCGCTGGCTGTTGCGTCTGCCGCGCCTGGCATGGCTCGCCTATGCGGGCAATCCGTTTGGCATGGCGCTCGAAAATGCGGCGCTGATCGATACGCCGATCCGCGCGATTCGCTGGAACGCGTTGAAGCTCGAACAGCCATTGGGCGAAGGCGCGTCGGGCGTGATTCATCGCGCCTCGCTGTTTGCCGGCCGTGCGGATGCGCCGGAGCGCGAGCCACATGCGGTCGCCGTAAAGCTCTTCAAAGGCGCGGTGACGAGCGACGGGTTGCCCGACTGCGAAATGGCCGCTTGCATTCGCGGCGGCGACCATGCGAACCTGATTCCGGTGCTCGGCAAGGTGGTCGATCATCCGGCGGGCGCGCACGGTCTCGTGATGGAACTGGTCGATCCGTGCTTCGCCAACCTCGCGGGTCCGCCGAGCTTCGAGTCGTGCACGCGCGACATCTATCGCGACGGCACGCGTTTCGATCTCGCGACCGTGCTCGGCATCGCAAGCGGCATCGCGGACGTCGCGAGTCATCTGCATCGGCATGGCGTCATGCATGGCGACCTGTATGCGCACAATATCCTGCATGGCGGCGCGGGGCATGCATTGCTCGGCGATTTCGGCGCGGCATCGTTTTATGATGCCGATGATCGAAGTTCCGGCATGGCCTTGCAGCGGCTCGAAGTGCGAGCCTATGGCTGTCTGCTCGAAGAACTGATCGAGCGGTGCGAAGTGCCCGATACGCCGCCTCGTCGCGCCGCCGTCGCGCAACTCGCGGCGTTGCAGGCGCGCTGCCTGAGCGACGAGATCGACAGCAGGCCGCTCTTCGATGAAATTGCCGCGAGCCTCGCGGCCCTGAAGGACGCACAATGAGCATGCGACGATACCGGCACGGCCGGCGCCACGATAATCCTGCATCGGCACTGAAGGCGCGCGCTACCGCGATACGCCAGGGCCGCAGCGAAGGAGACGCGCGATGACGCCGAACCTGCGCCGCCGCATACTGCTCGCCGGTACGCTGGCCGCAAGCGGACTCGCGGGCCTGCCCGCCCTCTTCGCGAGCGACGCATGCGCTGAAGCGCTGCCCGGCGCGAAGCGCAAGATCGCGCTCGTGCTGAAGTCGATGTCGGACCCGTTCACGGTCTCGATGGTCGATGCCGCACGCAATTATCAGCGGCACTTCGCGTCGCAATTGAGCCTGACCCTGCACGGCACGGCCAAACAGACCGACACGGCCGCGCAGATTCGCATCGTCGAGGACATGATCAAGGCGCAGATGAATGCGATCGTGCTCGCGCCGACCGACTCGAAGGCGCTCGTCGCCGTCGTCGCGCGCGGCATCAAGGCCGGCGTCATCATGATTACGATCGACAATCCGCTCGACGACGCGGCGCAGGCGGCCGCCGGCATTTCCGTGCCGTTCGTCGGGCCGAACAATCGCAACGGCGCGAAGCAGGTGGGCGATTATCTGGCCAGGCACCTGAAGGCCGGCGACGAGGTGGGGATCATCGAGGGCATTTCGGTCAGCACCAATGCGCAGCAGCGCACGGCCGGCAGCCGCGATGCGATGGACGCGGCGAACGTGAAAGTCGTCGCGGTGGAGTCCGGCAACTGGGACTACGCCAAGGGCCGCGACGTGGCCGCGAAAATGCTCGGCGAGCATCCGCAGATTCGCGCGCTGCTGTGCGGCAACGACAGCATGGCGATGGGCGCGGTCGATGCGATTCGCGACGCGGGCCGAAGCGGTAGCGTCTATGTGACCGGCTATAACGCGATCGATGCGATCAAGCCCTTGCTCGCCGATGGCCGCGTGCTTGCCACGATGAACCAGTTCGCCGACCGCCAGGCCGTGTTCGGTATCGACTTCGCGTTGCGGGCGGTCACCGAGCGGCGCAAGCAGCGCGACTTGTCGACGCTGATCGAGACGCCGCTGCAACTCGTGACGTCTCCCAAAGGTTGAAGCACCGCATGCGGGCCCGCTATCCGGGCCGCATTTCTCGCGCACTTTTCGTGACGCTTGATAACGCTTTCTCGAGCGCGGCAATTCAGAAAACAGACTGAAAAAAGTATTGGCGATACTGCTTTGGCGATATCGCATCAAGCCCGTTTGTGTTTTAGCCTGTCGTTTCCGGCGGTTTTGCGTTATCGTGCTGCAGCAAAAATAGCGGCTGCCGGTGTATTTCCCGCGTATAGCGCGGGACGCGCCGCGATTCGATTTATCCATTGCTGCATGGCGATGGATTCGGAAGGATCAGGAACGCCAACCAGCCGGTTGGCAAGCAAAGAGGAGATGTGTCGTATGTCGTTCAAGTTTCATAAGCTGTTGCCGGTTAGCGCCGCGGTCGTGGCATTCGCAAGCATGGTGGGCACCGCGAACGCGGACCAGATCGTCAAGATCGGTCACGTCGGTCCGCTGACGGGCGGCTCCGCCCACCTCGGCAAGGACAACGAAAACGGCGCGCGTCTCGCGATCGAGGAAATCAACGCGAAGGGTCTCACGATCAACGGCCAGAAGGTCACGTTGGTGCTCGACGCACAGGACGACGCCGGCGACCCGCGCCAGGCGACCCAGGTTGCGCAGAAGCTCGTCGACGACAAGGTCGTTGCGGTGGTCGGCCATTTGAACTCGGGCGCATCGATCCCGGCCTCGAAGATCTATAGCGATGCGGGCATCGTGCAGATTTCGCCTTCGTCGACGAACCCGGCCTATACGCAGCAGGGCTTCAAGACGACCTATCGCGTCGTCGCGACCGACGCGCAGCAGGGCCCCGCGCTCGCGACCTATGCCGCGAAAAACCTGAATGTGAAGAGCGTCGCGGTGGTCGACGATTCGACCGCATACGGTCAAGGTCTCGCGAACGAATTCGAAAAGACCGCGAAGGCACTCGGCCTGAAAGTGATGTCGCACGATGCGACCAACGACAAGGCCGTCGATTTCCGCGCGATTCTGACCAAGATCAAGGGCGAGAATCCCGACGCGATCATGTACGGCGGCATGGATGCCACCGGCGGTCCGTTCGCGAAGCAGGCGCGTCAACTCGGTCTGCGCGCGAAGATGCTGTCGGGCGACGGCGTCTGCACGGAAAGCCTCGCCGATCTCGCCGGCCCGGCGGCAGGCAACGTGGTGTGCTCGCAGGCCGGTATGGCGGTCGAGCGCATGAACGGCGGCGCGGAATTCGCGGCCAAGTACGTGAAGCGCTTCGGCCATCCGATCGAATTCGACGCACCGTTCACGTACGATGCGGTGTATATCGTCGTCGATGCGATGAAGCGCGCTAACTCGACCGATCCGGCGAAGGTGCTCGCGAAAGTGTCGGGCACCGACTACAAGGGCGTGACCGGCGAAACGACGTTCGACGCGAAGGGTGACCTGCAGCACGGCGTCATCTCGCTGTACGACTACAAGGACGGTAAGAAGACGCTGCTCGACGTCATGAAGATGTAAAAGCGCTTGCCAGGGTAGAAGAGGAAAAGGCCGATGAAGCATAGCTTCATCGGCCTTTTTTAACGGCAATGGCTTCGCTCGAGCGAGGCCATTGCATTGATGGCGGCGCTTACAGCACCCACGGCACCTACGGCACGAGCCACAGCGCCACGGCATAGATCACGAGCGACACGGCGAACGTCACTGCCGTATAGCCCATGACGCGCTGAATGCGGATGCCCGCGATCGCGACGATCGGCACGGCCCAGAACGGTTGCAGCATGTTCGACACGTTCTCGGCCATCGCCACGCCCATTGCGGTACGCGGCACCGATGCGTGCAGGCTGATGGCGGCAGGCAGCACGAACGGACCCTGCACTGCCCAGTGACCGCCGGCGCTCGGCACGAGCAGCGTGATAATCAGCGAACTCAGATAGCTCCACAACGGCAGCGTGGCCGGCGAGGCAATCGTCACGAACGCTTTCGCGATCATCGACGCGAGGCCCGTGCCCTTCATAATGCCCATGATGCCGCCATACATCGGGTATTGCAGCAGCATCGAACCGGTCTGACGCGCCGCGCGGCGGATCGAATTCGCGTAGGCGATCGGCGTGCGCTGCAGCGCGAGTCCGATCAGCAGGAAGATCAGGATCGTGTTGTTGATGTCGAGATCGAAGCCTTCCTTGTGCCACGTCATTGCGAGGTAGCCGATGCCGAGCGCGAGCAGCAGCAGCGTGCCGAGAACCGATCGTTCGAGGCGCGCCGCGAGCGACGAGGCACCGCTCGCGCGAGCATGCGGATCGTCGCTTGGTGCGTCGGCGGCTTCCTCGCCGCTCTGGCGAAACGCGACGACGTTCTCGGCTTTCGGATGCATCCTGATGAAGATCGCGGTCATCACGACCACGACGAGCACGGTCGGAACGAACACGAACGGCGCGAAGATGGTTTCGCCGAGCGGCACCACGTGGCCAGTCGCTTTCTCGACGAGATTCAGCGCGTTGCCGTGCGATGCCTGCGAAAGCGCGATCGAACTCGACAGCCCGCTGTTGCAGATCGACCAGGCCGAATAGCTGCCGGCGACGAGCCACGCGAAATCGACATCGACGCGCCGTGCAATTTCCCGCGACAGCAGCGCGCCGACGATCAGACCGAGCCCCCAGTTGAGCCACGCCGCCACCGCGACGACCGGAAACACGAGCAGCGCGGCGCGCGTCGGCGTATTCGCGTTGGCCGCGAGCGCGCGCAGTCCGCGCTGCACGATGGGGGCTTCCGCAATGGCGTAGCCGGTCGCGAGGATCAGGATCATCTGCAGTGCGAAGCCCAGAATGCCGAATGTTCCGGTGTACCAGGAATCGAGCAGCGTCGGCAGCGTTCCGGTCGGCGCGATCAGCAGCGCGAGCGCGGCGACGAAAAACGTCAGGCAGATGGACAGCACGAACGGGTCGGGCATGACCTGCTCGAAAACGTAAACCAGGCCTTCGACGAGGCTGCGCGACGTGGCGGGCTGGGCGGCAGGGTGGGGGGAAGTGTCTCGCGTCATATGTGTGGCTCTGAATGATGCCCGGTCATTTGCATGACGGAGCGGACAGGGCAGGTGCGCGGCGTGCCGTCAGGACCTCTGCCCTCCTTTTCGATGTTCTCGCAATGAACACCGTTTCGTTAACCGAACGGGCTATTATTCTGCTCACGCGAGATCAATGTCAAGAAAAGCGATGCTCGACGTTGGACGTTTCGATCATAGAGCACCGAGTTTGCAATTCGTCACAATCGCACCTTCGATTGCGCTTGCAGGCGCCGAAGTTAAATGAGAAGGTGCAGCCCCATGAAGACGGGCGAGTTGATCTTTGGCATGACGAAATGAGTCGAGGCCGAACGATTGGAATGCCAGTGCGAGACTGCCGGGCGAGGTCCTGCTGCATGGTGTCGATCCGTTTTCCCTTGACACACTGCGCGAGTCAAGGTGAGCACGCCGAAGGCGTCAGGCCTCGCGTCGCGAACGTTTTTGCGATACGCCCGCTGGGCGCTTGCAATCTCAGCGAACTCAGCGATCTCAACGAACAAGACCAAAGACTATGACGATTGTTTATCGCGGCATGGACCGGCCGACACTCGATGCGGCCTACAACAACACCAAGGCCATTCCTAACTTTCCGGAAGTCCTGGCGGATTTTCAGTCGCGTAGCGCGACGCTGTACGAGCGTGTGCCGGGCCGGCGCGATCTGCGTTACGGCGAGCGCGTTCGCGAGCGTTTCGACTGGCTCTCCTGCGGCGAGGCCGATGCGCCCACCTTCATCTTCATCCACGGCGGCTACTGGCAGAACTGCGTGAAGGAAGATTTCGCGTTTATCGCCGATGGTCCGCTCGCGAGAGGCTTCAATGTCGTGCTGGCCGAATACACGCTGGCGCCCCAAGCCTCGATGACGCAGATCGTCGGCGAGATCGGCCGGCTGCTCGATCATCTGCACGCGGACCCGGATGGGCTCGGCATCGCGGGTCGGCCCGTGTGCCTGAGCGGGCACTCGGCCGGCGGTCATCTGACGGCGCTGCATCGCGCGCACCCGCTCGTCACGCGTGCGCTGCCGATCAGCGCGCTGGTCGATCTCGAACCGGTCAGCCTGTCGTGGCTCAACGACAAGCTGCAATTGAGCCCGCACGAAATCGCCGCCTACAGTCCGCTGCATCACATCGGCAAGGGCGTGCCGACCGTCGTCGCGGTGGGCGCGGCGGAATTGCCGGAGCTCGTGCGCCAGTCCGAGGACTACGCGGCGGCGTGCGGCGCCGCCGGCGAGAACGCCGTCTACGTTCCGATGCCGGGGTGTACGCATTTTTCGGTACTCGACGATCTCGCGCGGCCGGACGGGATGCTGCTGAGCGCGCTTCAGCGGCTGGCTTGAGCGTCAGCGCGCCGGAGCGGGGCCGCCGGCATCACCTGATCCGCTCGAATCGATTAATATCTTTTCCGACCTGATGGCGCCGGAAAAATATATTGGACGTCTTACCGGCGCTCTTGCACTATTCGTTTCCAGCGCAAGCCGCGCCCCGTGGCGATTCTCACCGCTCGCGGGCCAGCGGAATGCCGGCGCCGCCCACGGCGGGTCCACGGCAGCGCCCCGGCGGGTCCGCGCGCCATTCCAATTCGATAACAGCAATCCCCAAGGACACAGATGCCTCACTATCGCTCACGCACCTCGACGCATGGCCGCAACATGGCCGGCGCCCGCGCTTTGTGGCGCGCCACCGGCATGAAGGACAACGATTTCGGCAAGCCCATCATTGCGGTGGTGAACTCGTTCACCCAGTTCGTGCCGGGCCACGTGCATCTGCGCGACCTGGGCGCGCTGGTCGCGCAGCAGATCGAAGCGGCTGGCGGCGTGGCGAAGGAATTCAACACGATCGCCGTCGACGACGGTATCGCGATGGGCCACGACGGCATGCTCTATTCGCTGCCGTCGCGCGAACTGATCGCGGACTCGGTCGAGTACATGGTCAACGCGCATTGCGCCGACGCGATGGTTTGCATCTCCAATTGCGACAAGATCACCCCGGGCATGCTGATGGCCGCGATGCGCCTGAACATTCCGGTCGTGTTCGTGTCGGGCGGTCCGATGGAAGCGGGCAAGGTCAAGTCGCCGGCCGACGGCCAGGTGATCGCGAAGATCGACCTGATCGACGCGATGATCAAGGCCGCCGATCCGAAGATCAGCGACGCCGAAGTCGCCGAGGTCGAGCGCAGCGCGTGCCCGACCTGCGGTTCGTGCTCGGGCATGTTCACGGCGAATTCGATGAACTGCCTGACCGAAGCGATCGGTCTCGCCTTGCCGGGCAACGGCACGATCGTCGCGACGCACGCATGGCGCAAGGGCCTGTTCGAGCAGGCCGGCCGCCTCGTCGTCGATCTGTGCCGCCGCTACTATCAGGAAGAGGACGCGTCGGTCCTGCCGCGCAATATCGCCACGAAGCAGGCGTTCGAGAACGCGATGACGCTCGACGTCGCGATGGGCGGCTCGACCAACACCGTGCTGCACCTGCTGGCCGCCGCGCAGGAAGCGGGCGTCGATTTCACGATGTCGGATATCGACCGCATCTCGCGCAAGGTGCCGTGCCTGTGCAAGGCGGCGCCCATGACCGACAAGTACCACATCGAGGACGTGCATCGCGCGGGCGGCATCATCGGTATTCTCGGCGAACTCGCGCGCGCGGAACTGCTCGACCTGTCGTGCGGCAACGTGCATAGCGGCACGCTCGGCAACGCGATTGCGAAGTGGGACGTCGCCGGCGGCGCGGGCGAGGAAGCGCAGAAGTTCTTCCGCGCGGCGCCGGGCGGCATTCCGACCACGGTCGCGTTCAGCCAGGAAGCGACGTTTGCCTCGCTCGACCTGGACCGCAAGAGCGGCTGTATCCGCAGCAAGGCGGATGCGTATTCGAAGGACGGCGGCCTCGCCGTGCTGTACGGCAACCTCGCGCTGAACGGCTGCATCGTGAAGACCGCTGGTGTCGACGAATCGCAGTGGAAGTTCTCGGGCCGCGCGCGCGTGTTCGAAAGCCAGGACGCAGCCGTCGAGGCAATTCTCGGCGACCAGGTGGTCGCGGGCGACGTCGTCGTGATCCGCTACGAAGGTCCGAAGGGCGGCCCCGGCATGCAGGAGATGCTGTACCCGACGTCGTATCTGAAGTCGAAGGGCCTCGGCAAGACCTGTGCGCTGTTTACCGACGGACGCTTCTCGGGCGGTTCGTCGGGCCTCGTGATCGGCCATGCGTCGCCGGAAGCGGCCGAAGGCGGCATGATCGGTCTGGTGGAAGACGGCGACAAGATCGAGATCGACATCCCGGAGCGCAAGATGCATCTCGCGGTGTCGGACGAAGAACTCGCACGCCGTCGCGCGGCGATGGAAGCGCGCGGCGACAAGGCGTGGATGCCGGCGAACCGCGAGCGTGTCGTGTCGCAGGCATTGCAGGCGTATGCGGCGCTCGCGACGTCGGCGGATCGCGGCGCGGTGCGCGATATCTCGCAACTGAAGCGCAAGTAAGACGGGCATGGCGCGCTAACGACGCGCTGATGTGGCGATAACGGCTCCGGCGCGATCGAGCGAGCGGAGCCGATAGACAACCGGTATGCGGGGTTCCGCGTACCGGTTTTTTTATTTGCCGCGGAGCGTTGTCTAACCAGCGGGCGCAAGGAGGAGGCGCAATGAGCGGGCTGCTTGAAGTATTGGCAACTTCGTGCACGCAGCGGCGGTGCCTTGCGGCGGGTTCGAACAGTCGGAAATTGGCCGCGAATACGGCGCGTTCAGGCTCTGGGCGCTGCTTGAGCCGAAGAAGACATGGCCTCGCGTGAGGCAATGAAAGCGCAGCGGCAGGAGCCCGCGGATTTTCCGCCAGGCTCGTTGCCGCCGCGTGAGGAACCCGCTTACTTGATGGCCTGGATTTCGTCGGCGATCTGCTTCATTTGCGGGGTCTTCTCGTACTTCGTCCACACCGGCTGCATCGCCTTCACGAAAGCCGCGCGGTCGATCTGCGAAGCGGGGATGATCGTCGCGCCGCCCTTCGTGACCGTCTTCTGCGCATCGGCTTCACGCGCGGTCCACAGCTTCTGGTAGTAAGGCACCGAGTCGGCCGCGGCCTTCTTGATGATCTGCTGTTCCTGCGGGCTCAGCGTGTCCCACACCTTCTTCGAGAACACCAGCACTTCCGGCGTCATCGAATGCTGGGTTTCGGAGTAGATGGTCGCGACTTCGTAGTGCTTGCCTTCTTCATACGTCGGCAGGTTGTTTTCCGCGCCGTCGACGAGGCCGGTCTTCAGGCCCGTATAGACTTCGGCGGTCGGCATCGGCGTCGGGATGCCGCCCATTGCCTTGATTTCGTCGACCATCAGGTCCGACGGCTGCACGCGCACCTTCACGCCCTTCATGTCGGCCGGCGACTTGATCGGCTTCTTCGCGTACATCGAGCGTGCGCCGCTTTCATAGAACGTGAGCGCGATCATGCCCTTCGCCGCGAACGCGTCGAGAATCTTCTGGCCTTCCGGGCCGTACATCACCTTGCGGAAATGGTCGATGTCGCGGAACAGGAACGGCAGCGACGGAATCATCGATTCCGGCACGATTTCGTTGAACGCCGCGCCGTTCGCGCGCGTCATGTCGAGTGCGCCGATGCGGACCTGGTCGATCGTGTCGTTTTCGGAGCCGAGCGAGCTATTGCCGAAGACCTTCACCGAATCCTTGCCGTTGGTCGCCTTGCTGATTTCCTCGCCCATGAACTTCACGGCCATGTTGGTCGGATAGGTATCGCCATGGACGTCGGCCACACGAAACACGCGCGCTTGTGCCGAACCCATGCTGAACGCCAGCGCCGCGGCTGCGATGATCATCGAAACACGGGAAGAGGCAAACTTCTTGTTCATCGTGACATTCCTTAAGAAATAGATCACTCAGCGGATCGCGGATACCGCCGGGTGGTGTGGGGTACGTCGTACGGCCCGCAAGGCGTGTGGCATTTTTGCGGGCTGCACGGTCGCCCTCATCGAGGGCGAATGCTTTAAACCGGGTTCGATACGCTGACAGGCAAAGGCGCTGCGGCGGCTCAAATGTTGTACGACAACGTACAAATTTTATAAAACTCGTCTGAGCTGCACATTTAGTGTTTACCCGCTAGGTAGATGTAATCGAGATGACGAATCTGTCAGAAAGACAAATTCGATCGCGGGTTTTGGGGACTGGAATCGAGGGTGACGGGTGTGCGGGGCGATGCTGTGGTTGGGGAGGTGGGGGGAGCGGGCTTGATTGAAATAGAGTTGTACGACGACAAACGTTTATCGCTTGGCGCCTCACTTCGCGATAAACGTATCGATCCGTTTAATGAGGGTGATCCAGGCCCTGTCGAATAAAGCGGAAGCAGACAAAAAGTAAACCAGAAGTTGAACGTTAGGCCACGCGGCAGTCACGACCCGATAATGACGGTTGCCGAACCTCACGGGCGTTGACAGCTTTGTAATATACATAAATAATGAGACGCATTATCATTTCGGGCGTGATGCTCGCTCATCCCGTAACAATGTGACAGGCTCGCACCGCGATTCCGCCCACTCTTCGTTGATCGCTGCCTTCATCAAGCACTACGAAGATCTCGTCAGCCATGTACGGCGTCGCTTTGGCGATCGAGCGTTCGCCTGCGATGTGGTTCAGGATGTCGGTGTCCAGCTTCTCCAGCGGCCTCCTGAAGCCGCCGTCCATGCGCCACTCGCGTTTTTGCGGCATATGTCTATCCATCGGGCGATCGATCGATGGAGAGGGGATGAGGCGCATGCAAGTCACACGGAATCGACGGGTGTGGTTGTTCCCGATACGCGCTCGGACGATAACGACGGAGAGCAGGCCCTGAGTTACCAGCAGACCGTGCAGGAGCTCGAGCAGATCATCAATGCCTTGCCCGAGCGATGCCGCGAGGTGTTCATCCTCCACAAACTGCACGATTTATCGCAGGAAGAAGTGGCGGCACAATTGCGGATGTCGCGTAACATGGTGGCCAAACATATGGCCCGTGCGATGACGGCCCTTACTCCGATCCTGCAGAACACTCTGCATACCTAGACGGCAAATGCCGATGTTGCCTGAGCCTTCCCGTAGTCACGATTCGACATCCCTTCAAGACGGCTCGCTCGATCCCTTCAAGGACGCGTTGCGCGCGCGTTATCCGCTTGACGCGGTGGTGCGCCGGGCGGCTCGCCGCCGAACAATACGGCGCGTTACCGGCAGTACGATGCTGTCCGCGGCGGCGGTCGCTGCAGTCTGGTTCGCCGATCCGCCTTACCGTGTCGATACGCTGCAGACCGCCGTAGGCGAGCACCGTGACTGGTTGCTTGCGGACGGTAGCCGGCTTGCGCTCAATACGGGTTCGTCCGTGCGTGCCGAATGGCATATCCGGTCGCGCCGTGTGCAGATCGATCGTGGAGAGGCATCGATTGAAGTCGCGCATTCCTTGTTCCGCCCGCTCGTGACCTACGCAGGTGATGTCGTGATTCACGACGTCGGGACGACGTTCGCTGTACGGCGCGATGCTGCCAGCGTGCAGGTTGGCGTGGTGTCCGGTTCGGTCGCCGTCGCCACAGGCGCGCAAGCTCCCGTCGACCTTAAGCCCGATCAGGCCGTTACCGTTGCCGCGGGTCATATAGGTGCACGCCAGTCGTTCGATCCCAATCAGGCGTTGGGCTGGCGCGATGGGCGTCTGGCGTTCGACGGAACGCCATTAAGCGTCGCCGTTGCGGAAATGCGCCGTTATCGGCAGGCGCCAATCGAACTCGATCCTCGCGCGGCAAACCTGCGTGTATCTGGCCAGTTCAATACCGCCAACATCGACGCGCTGCTCGATATGTTGCCCCACGTGCTGCCGCTGAAGGTAAAGCGTGACGTCAGTGGTGCGGCCATGATCGCGCATCGCTAGTCACCCACCCTGCCTCAAAAATATTTTCTCCGGGACGTCAACAAAACCATCGGCCGATCCGGCAACCCTTGTGAGAGTCATCGATTTATATCGATTCAAACGAGGAGTGGTGGTATGGGGATTCATGGGCGCCATGCTGGTTTGGGGCGCATCGCGTGCGTAGCGGTTGCGAGTAGCTGTCTGTCGGCCGCGGCGTGGGGGCAGGGTGGGGACCTGGCATCATTCGACATTCCTGCGCAGCGACTTGACCGCGCGCTGAATGCGTTTGCACGGCAGTCCAATGCGCAACTGCTGTTTTCGACGGCCAGCGCCGAGCAGGCGACGAGCCATGCCGTGAAAGGCAGGATGACCGCCTCCGCAGCGCTAGACCAGTTGTTAGCGGGCTCCGGAATGCGCGCTCAAGCGACAGGCGCGAACACGTTCACAGTGGAGCGTGCAGCGCCCGCATCGCCAGAATCCGATTCGAGTGCGAGCCGTTCGGCGGAGCCGGCAGAGCTCTCGGCCATCGCTATTTCAGCAGATCGGACCCATAGCGACCTCGTTCGTCCTACGCGACAGATCACGGTCATTGACCGCGACGAACTGCGCGATCTGCAAACCGGCTCGAACAATCTGGCGACGGTATTGAGCAAGGCTGTGCCCGGCATGGCCGATTCGAGCCATACGATCACCGACTACGGCCAAACCCTGCGTGGCAGAAATATCCTCGTGCTGGTCGATGGCGTGCCGCTGAACACCAATCGCGATTCCGCCCGCAATCTGGCAAACGTCGATCCGAACAACATCGAGAAAGTCGAAGTCCTGCGTGGCAGCAGCGCGGTCTACGGCGCGGGCGCGACAGGTGGCATTGTGTCGTTCACGACGCGGCAACCCGGTGGTGAGCCTCGCGCCGAGACGACGTTTTCCATGACGTCGCCGCTTTCCCATTTGGGGAGTAGCGGCCTTGGCGGCACCGTCCAGCAGTATTTCGCGGGCAGTCACGGCCCCGTCGAATATGAGTTCAACGTCGACGCGCAGCACATCGGCAGCTCATACGACGCGCGCGGTCATCGCATTGCGCCGGAGCCCAGTCAGGGCGATCTGTTCGACTCGAACGTCTATAACGTCGAAGGCAAACTCGGATTTCGCATCGACGCGAACCAGCGCATCGTGTTTTCGGCGAGCCACTTCGACGCGAAGCAGGACACCGATTACGCAAGCGATCCATCGGTCGCGAAGCTGACGCCCGGCACGGTTGCCGCGCGCGCAAAAGATGGACTCCAGCTCGACGACCAGAACCGCATCCGCAACACGCAGCTCAACCTGCAATACAGCAACAAGGATGTGCTGGGCAGCGAGGTCGCGGCGCAAATCTATTATCGGGACTACTACACACGTTTTGCACCGTTCGACGCGCGTGCCGTTGCAACGCGTGGGAGCAATATCGACCAGGTCATGCAGGATTCGAAGGTATTCGGTAGCCGTCTGACGATCACGACGCCGCTCGATCGCGCCGGCCGCACGAAGATCCAGTGGGGCGCCGATTTCAACCAGGAGCGCAGCGACATGCCGGACGATATTTTCTCGCCCACGGCATACGACGCCAGTGGCGGTCTGGTCTATCGCAAGACCGGAACGCTCATGTATCTTCCGCCGCTCACGACGACCAGCGTCGGCGGATTCGCGCAGTTGCAGCACAAGTTCAACGAAAAATGGTCGGCGGAAGGCGGTGTGCGCTACGAGCATGCAAGCGGGAGCTTCGATAGTTTCGTGCCGCTTTCGCAATTGCGGTTGGCGAACAGGTACACGGTGCCGGGTGGATCGACCGATTACGGCGCGTGGTTGTTTAATGCGGGCGTTGCCTATGCGCCCATTCCGGGCCAGGAAGTCTATGCGGCGTTCAGTCAGGGCTTCCAGTTGCCGGACGTCGGCCTGCAATTGCGCAATGCAACCGCAGGTTTCGATATTCACTCGTCGAGCCTTGAGCCTGTTAAAACCAATAACTATGAGATCGGCTGGCGCGGCAGCCTCGGCAAAAACACGGACGGCACCATCGCATTGTTCTACACGACGTCCGAGCTTGGCGATGTGCAGAGCTTTAACAACGGTTTGATTCTCACGCGAACGGCCGAGCGCATTTCCGGCGTCGAAGCGACGCTCGACTACGTGAGCGACGATGACAAGTGGGGCGCAGGCGGCACGCTGACCTACATTCAAGGCCGCGAGCGTCCGCAGAACAGCGCGAATTTTCAGGACATGACGGGCTACCGGATTCCGCCGCTCAAGCTGACCGCGTATCTCGAGTACCGGCCGTCTTCTCGCTGGAGCAATCGCCTGCAGGCGACGTTCTACGCGGCCCGTGACTACCGGCTCAACGGCAAGACCAGCTTCGGGCGCATGGATGTGAGCAGCTATACGACCGTCGATCTGATCTCGCGCTATCAGGTCACGAAAAAGGATCGCGTGACGGTCGGCGTCGAAAACCTGCTGAACCGTTATTACTTCCCGCAATACAGCCAGCTCATGCGCAACAGCAACAACACGAGCCGCCTGCCTGCCGCAGGCGCCGTGATGACGGCCAGCTATACCCATCGCTGGTAAGGGTGCGCGGCGTTCTTCGGGGCGCTGTGCGCGTTCGTTAGTTAATGAGACGCAATCTCATTAACTGTTGGAAACATCCTCATCAAGGAGGGAGTGATGATCGGCAGAAATATCGTCGATTGCGTTGGTGGCACGCCGCTTGTGCGGCTCGATCGCCTGTACGCCCAGCATGAAGCCGAAGTGTTCGCAAAGCTGGAAATGCTGAATCCGGCGGGCAGCATCAAGGACCGCCCGGCCCGCTATATCGTCGAACGCGGACTGGCCGACGGCACGATCGCGCCCGGCGCTCACATCATCGAAAGCTCGTCGGGAAATCTTGCGATCGCGCTGGCGATGGTGTGCCGGGTGAAAGGCCTGCGTTTTACCGCGGTCGTCGATCCGAAGATTTCGCCGACGAACCTGAAGATTCTGCGCTGCTACGGCGCGGGCATCGAGCAGGTCAGCCGCAAGGACAGTCAGGGTGGTTACCTCGAAACCCGCATTGCACGTGTGCAGGAGATGCTTGCTGGGGACACGAGTGCTGTGTGGATCAATCAGTACGGCAATCCGCGCAACTGGGAGAGTCATTTCCACGGAGAGGGCGATGAGATCGCCCGCGCGCTCGAACAACCGGCCGACGTGCTCGTGCTGGGCGTCAGCACATCGGGCACGGTACTCGGCATCGCGCGACGGCTCAGGCGTGCGTGGCCGGAACTGAAGGTCGTGGCGGTGGACGCGGTCGGCTCGGTCCTGTTTGGCGCGAAACCTGGCCCGCGTGAACTGCCTGGCATTGGTGCGAGTCGCGTTCCCGAGCTGCTCTGTCTGGACGATATCGACGAAGTCGAGCATGTCGATGACTACGACGCGGCGCTCGGCTGCCGGCGTCTGCTCGAACATGAAGGCATTTTCGCGGGCGGGTCGTCGGGCGCCGTTGTCGTCGCGATTGACCGCCTGCTGGCGCGCGCAGCGCGTCCACTTCGCGTGGTCACGCTGCTGCCCGATCGCGGGGAGCGCTATCTCGACAGCGTGTACGACGACAGCTGGCTGGCGCGCATTGCCGCAGCGCGCGCTGCGCAAACGCAGCCTGAAACATCGTCACTTTCAACTTCCCTTCTCGAAGAGGTTCACTGATATGACCCAACCCGCTCATTCCGGCCTTCTCTATCTCGGCCGTCAGGATCTGATCGCCCTCGGTGGCAACCGATCACAACCTTATGTCGACGCCATTGCCGATGGACTGGCCTTGCACGCGCGACGCGCCTTCGTTCAGCCGTTGAAGCCGTATCTGCGCTGGGCGGGTGCGGATCACATCGCGGATCGGATCATCGCGATGCCGTGCTATGTGGGCGGCAACGATCCGATCGCCGGCCTGAAGTGGATCGGCAGCCGGCAGCACAATCCGTCTCGCTTCGGGCTTGAGCGCGCCAGCGCAGTCATCGTCCTGAACGATGCCGATACGAACTATCCGGTCGCGATCATGGAAGGCGGACTGATCAGCGGGATGCGCACGGCCGCGATCAGCGCGGTAGCAACGCGCCATCTCGCGCGTGCCGGCTTCACTGACGTCGCGTGCGTCGGCTGCGGCCCGATCGCGAAGATGCAGATGCAGACACTGCTCGAACAATTCGCCAGCATTCGACGCATTCATCTGTTCGATTTGTCGCGCGACGCGATGCGTGCCTTCAGCCGTGAGTTGAGCGAGCGCTATCCGCAGGTCGCCTTTGAAGAGATGGCGAGCGCCGAACTCGCGGTGCGCGCATCCGATGTGATCGTGACCTGCACGGTCACGGACACGCCCTATCTCGAGTACGCGTGGCTCAAGCGCGGCGCGTTTGTTTGCAACGTCTCGATCATGGACGTGCAGAAGGACGTCTATGAAAAAGCGGACAAGGTGATCGTCGACGACTGGGATCAGTCGAATCGCGAGAAAAAGATCATCAATCAACTGGTGCTCGAAGGGCGGTTCAGTCGTGAACAACTGCATGCCGAACTCGGTGAAATTGTGATCGGCGAACGCCCGGGGCGCGAGAACGACGACGAAATCATCCTGCTCAACCCCATGGGGATGGCGTTGGACGACATGGTTTGCGCGCGTCATTTTTATCGGCTTGCAACTGAGCAGGGCGTGGGCACCCGGCTGCCGCTGCTATGACATACGCCGAAAACGAGGTCGATTGCAGAATGGCATGCGTCGATCCGCTCGCACACGGCAGTGTCGAACGACTGCTCGCCCAGGATCTGCTCGACGCGCTGTGGCTGGAGGATCTGTACGGCATGCGCGCCCGCACCCGCAGGATTGGCGGCGCCGCCGACACTGCACTCGTATTGTCGCTCGGTCGTGGCCTCGAACTTATGTGGCGAGGCACGCGGCTAAATGGCGTGCGGCCTTTGAGGATCGCGCGATCGGGGCCTGGAGTGCAATTGGCGAGTGAGGCCGGTCGAAAGGCTTTGAACGTCACACAGACACTCGAAGCACTGCAACGAGCGGACTGGTGGCCTGCGTACAGCCACCGTCTGACGGAGTTGCTGGCGCTTGCAGCGCGTCAGATCGAGAAAACGTTTGCTGCACAGGCGCGATGGTTGGCGGATATCGACGCAACGCCGCACAGCCTGATGGCCTGGGAGGCGATTTGCTGTCTGCGCGACCGGCCCTTTCATCCGCTTGCACGCGCAAAATTGTGGCCCGGCAGCTCAGGCGATGCCTTCGAGGTCGAGGCTGGCGAGATCGCGCTGCACTGGGTCGCCGTGCCGCGAAACGTGCTGTGGTGTTCGGGTGAACCGGCATTGGAGTGGGACGACCACCAGCCAATCGCCGGAGCAGTGCTGGATGCAGATGCATTTGCCGTGCTTGCAGAACGTGCCGCCTTGCTCGGTATCGATCCGGCTGCGCTATGGATGCCCGTTCATCCGTGGCAGTGGGGGGAGATCCAGGCGAAGCATCCGCAGCTCGCTGCGCAATGCGTCGATCTCGGCGAAGGATGCGGAACCGTGAGGCCGACCGCTTCGTTGCGTACGCTCGGCATCGGATCGGGCGAACGGTTGCACCTGAAGCTTTCTCTGGGTGTTCAGGCGCTCGGCGCATCGCGCGTGATGCCACCGAGATATCTTCACAACGCAGTGCTTGCCGAGCTTTGCCTGCGCGAGCTTTGTATTCGTGACAAGTGGTTAGGTGAGCATCTTGAACTGTGCGATGAGCGCGCGTGGTGGGCGCTCGGCAACGACAGTACGCTGATTGCCGGGCAGGGAGTGCTGGCGTGCATGCTGCGTCGCTATCCCGACGCTGACGGCTGGCTGTTGCCGATGGCCGCCTGCGCTGCGTCGACGAGCGATGCACATCTTCCCGCGTTTGCAGTGTTATGTCATGCGAATGGAACAACAGGAAAAGCGGATCTGGAATATGCGTGGAGGATGTTCGAGCGTATCGCGCACCTCTTGATCGAACTCGGTCTGCGCTGCTTTGCGCACGGTGTCATGCCTGAGTTGCACGGCCAGAATGTGCTGTTGCGCGTTGGGGAAAATGGGCCATGCAAGATCGTGCTGCGTGACCACGATACGTTGCGGATTTGCCCTGCGGTCATGATCGGGGCGGGCGTGGAGGTGCCTGACTATGTGATCGATCGAAGCACGCCTAATACCCTGATTCTCGAATCGCGGGACGCCTTGCTCGCCTATTTCCAGACCCTCGCGGTCGAAGTCAATCTGTACGCGATCATTGCCGCAATCGCTGATTGTTTCGATGGCGACGAGGCTACGGGTTGGGGCATTGTCGATCGTACGCTGCACGAGGTGCTAGAGCGTGTCTTCGCCACGAGCCCGACGCGCGATCACGTGGCGCGTCTGCTTTTCGACGCACAGCATTGGCCGTTCAAGCAACTGCTTGAACCGCTCGCGGCGCGTGCGGCGCTGGGCACGGGGATGCCCAGTGGAATGGGCGCAATCGGCAATCCACTGCTATCCCGCCGACCGGCGCAACCAGCGAGGGTTCCGTAATGCGTCGTGCGAACCTTGCCGTCGCCATGCTGATCGTGTGCCAGGGCGTGATCACGCTAGGCCTGATGGTGCTGGTGCCCATCATGCCGTTCTATCTCCACGGTCTGAGCGGCGGCTCCAGCGCCGATGCAGCACGCTGGACGAGCATTGCGTTAGCGGCCCCGGGCGTTGGCGCGTTGCTTTGCGCACCTTACGCAGTGCGCTGGTGCGAGCGATTCGGGTATAGGCGGGCACTTCTTTTTGCCCTCGCGCTGTTCGTCGTGAGCATGACGACGATGGCGATATCACGCGACGTCGTGATGTTCGTGGGCGGGCGCCTGCTGCAAGGCGCGAGCACGGTGGGCGTCATCATTACGGCTTTCATCACGCGTGTCAGTGACCCCGCTGCCCAGGGGCGATCGCTTGGCTGGCAGGAGTCCGCTGTAGCGGCGGGCGCTCTTGCTGGTCCCGTTCTTGGAGGCGTGCTGCAGGACCACTGGTCGGTGCGCCCATTGCTACTAGGCGTAGCACTCTGCACGGGCGCCGCATTGCTGCTGCTGGCATTCGCGTTGCGTGAACCCAGCCAGAGAAACGCGGAGCGCGTAGGGGCGGCGGAAACGCCTGGAACGACATTGCTCGCCGATCCTGTCCTGCTTCGTTGGGTTCTCGCAGGCGCATTGACGCAAGCCGGCGCATTCGCGCTCGTGAACGTGTTCGCTCTGTTTGTCGATGAACGCATGGCGGGTGCCAGCTTTCTCGCCAGCAAGATCGGCGTTTTGCATGCGCTTGGCTGGGCCGCCACGCTCGTTGCGGGGCCGTGGTGGGGGGCGCGCAACGACCGTGGGGATCCCGCACGTCACTTCGTCGCTGCGGCGCTGTCGTGCGCGATCGTCCTTGCGCTGATGCCGTTCGCTTCCCGTTTGTGGCAGATCGGCGTTCTGCGCATCGTGCAGGGCGCCAGCTACGCCGCGCTGGCCCAATCAGTTCTGCTGCTTTGCTGCCGCAGTGTGCCGCCTGCAATGCGAAGCCGCATCACGGTGGTCTCCAAAAGTGCCATGGTGCTCGGACAGTTGCTCGGACCGATTGCCGTTCTCGTTTTTCTTCCTTGTGTCGGCGCTTCCGCGACGCTCTGGCTGACCGCATCCATGTTCATCGCCGCAGCGGTAGTCGCGCGTAGCGCGCCGGCGGCCCATCCCATCTCCGTTTCCGATTCGAGGTAAGACTTATGCTGTTTTCCTCTCCGAGATCCGTTTCGCTGACGCGAAATGCTGCGCTGCAGGTGTCCCACGCTTCCCATGCAACGCATCGTGTCGACGAACCTCACAGTGCCGAAAGCGTTCTGTCTGCGCTTGATCGAAGGTTGCTCGAACAATACTTCAACACGTATTGCCGGGAAACCGGCCAGTTCGACCCGCGTGTTTCACCCGATGCAGACCGGGAGCTCGCCGACGATGTCTGCGCCGTCGTGCAAAGCTGGCGCGATGCAGGTTTGGACGTGGCGACGATTGCCTTTCCCGGTGACGGCAGCCGCCTTTATGTCGCGCTCGACTATTTTTCCCTCATTGGATTCCATCGAGTAGGGCGCTACGCCATCGTGGAATTGCCGGGCGGCTCCGGTCATGTCCAGTTCGATGGCATCGAGGCGCTGATTGTACGCATCGCGCAGTCGCTTGCCCGCGGGCTTGCGATCAGCCCCGACTGGATCGCACGCTTCACGACGCTGATGCAAAACAGCGTGGATCGCGTGCGCTACTACCACACGCAGACCCCAGACCCTGGCGTATCGGCGTTCGTGCGCGCGGAACAGTCGCTCCGCTTCGGGCATGTATTCCATGTGACGTCGAAAGCATCGGATGGCTTTGCCGAGCGCGACATGCAGGCGTTCGCGCCAGAACTCGGGGCATCGTTCCGTTTGCATTACTTCGCGGTGGCGACGAACTGCCTGGATACGCGCTCGATTGACGGCACACGTCCGCCGATCGATCCGGAAGCGATGCACGCCGCGGCTGCGTTGCTGGGTGACAGCGAATATCGCCTGCTTCCTTGTCATCCGTGGCAAGCCGAATACCTGTTGCAACAGGAAACAATCCAGAAATTGCTCGCACGTCGCGATCTGATCTCGCTCGGGCCGCTAGGTGAAGTGGTCTGGCCGACGTCATCGGTTAGAACGGTATGGTTGCCCGTGCAACGACGATTCCTGAAGCTTCCGCTCAATGTACGGATAACGAATTTTATTCGCAACAATCCTCCAGTACAGGTCGTTCGCGCGTTGGATGCGAGTCTCTACATTGCCTCGTTGCCGTCCAGCGATCGCGCTTCCGATGCGTTCGAGGTTCTGCTCGACGGTGCGAGCGCGTCACTCGAGACGACGGAGGATGCCCTGAAGGCGAGTTCGGCGGTCCTCTATCGGGATGGCATGAGCGATGAAGTGGGCGACTATGCCCAGGTGCTGGCGACGGTGATGGAGGAGCCGGCAGAAGGCGAATCATCGCTTGCCATGCTGCTTGAAGAAGCACTCGGGACGGCGCCTGGCGATCAACACCTCGTCGCCTGGTGGGCACGCTATCTGAATGTCACGCTTATGCCATTGCTTCGGTTGTTCGCGCGCTACGGCGTCAGCCTTGAGGCACATCTGCAAAATACGATGGTCGCGTTTCAGGACGGATGGCCGGTGCGCGGCTATGTTCGCGACATGGAAGGGGCGAGCATCAGCCGCGCGCGATGCCTGCGCCCGTTCAACCTGCCCGACGACAGTCCAGCGCTATACCGCGATGAGGATGCGTGGCATCGCTTCCTGTACTACGTGCTGGTCAATCACATCGGGCACGTGATTGCGGGCGTGGCACGGGCGGGCTATGGCGACGAAGCAATGCTCTGGAGTTTGACCGCCGACATCTGGTCGCGTGATCCAGAGCCCGCAGTCACCGCATTGCTGCGTGACGTCCGTGGCCGGACTTCGCTTCCCGCCAAGGCGAACATGATGAGCTGTTTTGGCCGGCATGGCGAATTACCGGCGTGGGTCGAGATTCCCAATCCGCTGGCGACCGTGGAGGTATCCATATGAAATTCGCTGCATTCGAAGCGCTGTTCGAAAGCGCTCCCTATCAGGAAGCGGGAGAACGCGTCGTTCGCCAATTGCTTGAGGCGCTACTGTTCGAAGGTGCGCTGCCCGACACGGCGTGGTCCGGCGAAACGTTGTCGATTTCGGCGACCACCAGCAGCGGCGAAGCGGTGTTCTATCGTTGCAAGGCGCAACGAACCGCGTCGTTCGGCAGAGTCCGGATTGTTTCGCCGGTGAGCCGGGACCACAACGGGGTGATGACGAAAGCCGATGACGTCGCGCGCGTTGTCGCGGAACTGGGACCGCAACTCGGTGCCGATCCGGTACGCCTCTCGCAATTCGCTGCGGAGTTGTCGGCCACACATATCAAGGATGCGCAGACCCGGATGGCGCAATCAGGAAAACTGCTTCGCACGGGGAGCTACGATGAGATCGAATCCGCGCTAATCGGCGCGCATCCCTACCATCCGGGATACAAATCGAGAGTCGGCTTCACACTCGACGACAACGAACGTTACGCGCCCGAATGTTCTTCCGGCGTCGCGCCGGTACTCCTGGCTGTGCATTCGGATCATTGCCGTTCGAACGTCAGCCGGGACGTGGCGGGACGCGATGCCCAGCAGCTTCTTTCGCTGGAGGAACAAGCGGCGTTCAACGTGCAGCTTGCTCAACGCGGCCTGAATCCCGCGCATTACGTGCCGCTGCCGGTACATCCCTGGCAATGGAGCGCCATTGCGGAAACGGTCTGCCATTCCGCGTTCTCGCGTCGCGAACTGGTGCCCGTTGGACCACTTGCCGGACGATACCGGCCGCAGCAGTCGATCCGGACGCTGGCGAACGTCAATCGGCTCGATGCGCCATCGTTGAAACTGGCGATGAATCTCGTCAATACGTCGACCTCGCGGGTGCTTGCGCCGCACACCGTCTGCAACGCTGCGCCGATCAGCGACTGGCTTGACGATCTCGTCGCGCGAACCGACTGGAGCGAGCCACTCGCGCGGCCCGTGATACTCAAGGAAATTGCAGGCGTTGCCTATGTGCCGACGGTTCCCGTCGCGGGGCTTTATGGTGCGCTAGGCTGTATCTGGCGCGAGAGCGTGCATCGCCATGTGCGGGCCAACGAATCGGCGTTGCCAATGACTGCGCTTACGCATATCGACGCCGATGGCCGGCCGCTGATCGCCGACTGGATCGCGCAACATGGCGCGCGAGTCTGGGTCCGTCGACTGGTGGAGCGGGCCTGGCTGCCTGTGCTCCATCTGCTTTGGCGCAACGGCACCGCGCTTGAATCGCATGCGCAAAACATGGTGCTTCTGCATGTGGACGGCCTGCCGGTGCGCGTTGCGCTGAAAGATTTCCACGACGGCGTACGCTATTCGAAGCAATGGCTTTCCGTGCCGCCGCCGTCTTTGTATGCTCCGCCAGCGGAACACGCTCGCGTCAATCCGAATTCGTTCATCGAGACGGACGACGCCAATGAACTGCGCGATTTCACCTGCGACGCGCTCTTCTTCGTCAATCTCGCAGAGATTGCGTGGTTCTTCTCCTGCCACTTCAATCTGGACGAAACCGAATTCTGGGCAATCGTGGCTCGTGCGATTGGCGACTATCAAAGTCAGCATCCCGATCTCGCAGACCGTTTTTCGTTGTTTGACTGTCTGGCGCCGGAGATGGAGGTCGAGTTGCTCGCAAGTCGCCGCTTTCTACCGGAGATCCGTCTGCGAACACGCGCGACCGCAAATCCGCTTGCCCAGCTGGAGTTCGCATGAGATCAATCGCCGAGGCATCAAGATCACTAAAAGAGCGCATTGGAGATGCCGGCACGCCGCCGTTGGTTGGACTGTTTTGCTCAACTCCCGCATCGCTATCGGTTGAGCTGATCGCCGCCGCGGGAT
Source organism: Paraburkholderia sp. Ac-20336 (assembly GCF_017105025.1). Classification (NCBI taxonomy): domain Bacteria; kingdom Pseudomonadati; phylum Pseudomonadota; class Betaproteobacteria; order Burkholderiales; family Burkholderiaceae; genus Paraburkholderia; species Paraburkholderia sp. Ac-20336. The sequence goes on from NZ_JAAGPS010000003.1 coordinate 50,695, forward strand.
TTGATTTCACCGTGATCGATCTTGAGCACACGCTGATCGACGGTTCGACGCTTAACGCAATGCTTCTCGCCGCCCGTGCAAGCGGCATCGCTGCGCTTGTACGTATCGCTGCGCCACATCAAGTCGTTCAGGTTCTGGACGCTGGCGCGCAAGGCATCGTCGTTCCGCGTGTGCGAACGGCGCATGAGGCTCGGCTTGCCGTCAGGTCCGCTTATCACGCGCCATTGGGATATCGCGGCTTGAATTCGACCGCCGCAAACGGTTTCGGCCGTGACGATCTCGCGCAATCGGTGCTGCAGGCATCGAACGATACGCTGGTCGTCGCGATGATCGAAGACCGCACAGGACTCGATTCGCTCGATGACATTGCCTCGATCGACGGGATCGATGTTCTGCTCGGCGGCGCTGCGGACCTGTCACAGGATTTGGGTCTCCCGTGGCAGACTGGACACGCGGAGATACGGTCGGCGCTCGCGCGAATCGAGGCGGCGGCCCGCAAGCATGGCAAGGCCTTCTGTGCACTTCCGCGCAACGCCGACGAAATTGCCACGGTACATCGTTGCGGCACTCGCCTGCTGATCGCTGGCGACGATCGCGGTATCGCGCGGCGAGCGATGGTCGAGCAACTGCATGCCTGCCTGCAGGATTTTCAAGGGATTCGGGAATGAATCGAACTTTGGTTGAGCGCTATCTGGCTGGCGTAGCATCGCCAGTGTGCGCTTATCTTTACGATCTGGATCATCTGCGGACGCGCACTGCCGGGCTCGTCGAATTGCTTCCGCGCAATTGTGAGTTGTTTTATGCCATCAAAGCCAATAGCGATGCTGAGGTTTTGCGCTCGCTCGATGGCATCGTTGCGGGCTACGAGGTCGCCTCACTCGGCGAGGTGACGCGTGCCCGGGAAGTTGGCCCTCACGCGCGAGTCGTTTTTGGCGGCCCAGGAAAAACCGACTCGGAGCTCGAGGGCGGGCTGGCGCGCGGCGTGGAGCTGTTTCACGTCGAGAGCCAACTGCAATTGCTGCGCCTCAATGCCGTGGCGGCGCAAATGGGGCGAAGCGCGCGCGTGCTCCTGCGGGTCAACCCGAACGCGCTGACTGTCGATCCGGATAGCAAACGGCCGACGGGTACATTGACGATGGGCGGCCAGCCAACTCAGTTTGGCATCGAGGAAAACGAATTACCTCGAGTGATTGCGATTGCAAACACGCTTGCGGCGGTGGAGGTTGTGGGCTTGCACATACACGCGCTCTCAAACAATCTGGATGCGCAGTCGCATCTTGCTTTGATGGCCCATTACATGACGCTCGCACGCCGGTTACAGCGCGAATGTGGTCTGAGGCTGGAGACGCTTAACGTCGGAGGAGGAATCGGCGTCAATTATGTCGACCCCGACAGCGGTTTCGACTGGAGCGCATTCTGCGCCAGACTCGGTGCTTTGCTGACCGATTTCGACAAGGGTTGCCGGATTGTGTTCGAGTGCGGGCGTTTCATTGCCGCAGATTGTGGCTACTACGTAACAGAAGTCGTCGACCTCAAAAGTAATCACGGAAAGAACTTCGCGATCCTGCGTGGTGGCACCCACCATTTTCGTCTGCCTTCGTCGTGGCAGCACAATCATCCCTTTTCAATCGTGCCCAACGAGACGTGGCCGTATGCGTTCGGGAGACCATCGCTTGAGCGTGCGGCAGTGACGCTGTGCGGAGAGTTGTGCACCCCAAAAGATGTTCTTGCGCGCGAAGTCGAGGTTGGGCGTTTGCGAGTGGGTGATCGCATCGTGTTCAGACTGGCAGGCGCATATGGATGGCATATATCGCATCACGATTTCCTGAGTCATCCGCATCCAGAGCGAAGGTTTTTCGATGTGGTGAGGAACGCTGACGCCCGCGCAGGGACGTTGACATGAAACTCGCGATCGTCGAAATCGAATTCATCGATCCAGAGAGAATTCTGCGCAATGAGGAACACAGCGCGGCACATGCCGAGGAACTTGCGAATGCAATGAAATACAGCGATCTTTGGCGCGTGCCGATCCTTCTTGAAAAAGAAAGCCTTGCCGTAATGGACGGTCATCATCGTCTCGCGGCAGCGCGTTCACTCGGTCTAATCAGGGTTCCTGTTTTACGGCTTGACTACCAGCATGTCGAGGTAGTGGCGACGCGAGAGGGATTCACGGTGACGCCGGACGAGATTGTGATGCGTGCTCGTCAAGGGAACCTCTACCCGGAGAAGACCACACGTCATATGTTTTCGTCCCCAATACCAAACTGCAATATCTCTTTGGTCCTGTGCCGAGGGCGGGTGCCAGGCATGCCTGAAATCCGGTAACCGCACTCGGAATTCACTTTTATGGTGTGGTTGCGGTTATCGTCCCGACCGCGACCGCGACCGCGACCGCGACCGCGACCGCGACCGCGACCGCGACCGCGACCGCCACTTTTCGATGGTCCTCCTGGGTTTTTTGAACTCAAGGCGCGAGGACATGTCGATCATGGCGCGTATCCGAGGACGAATGAGCACGGATCTGCAGCTTTCGAGGCGATGCTGCAACCACGCTCCGAGTTCATTGTGTCATCTGTGCATGTGGTCAAACAGCTAAGATCATCATTCCTGTGGTCACTGTGTTGTGAAGAGCGTGTACCAAAAACGTTGCCAAAAACGGCCTGCCTCTTCGTGAGTCTTCGATCATGAACACCGAACCCAGCACCAACCCTACACAGAACGTTAGGCTTATGTATAAAACACTGTAACTATGCGCGAGAAAAAAATTGCTGAAGCGAGGACTGCGAAGCCTGCTCGGACCCGCGCCTTTCTTAAGATCGGAATACAAAGCCACTGAAGCACCACTGTTTCCAGCAGAGGCGCGACGATGCATTCAGGAACGGTGACTTTGACAGGATCGTGCCGAGTAAGGGTTGGCCCCCCTTAAACCCTCCCGGGGTAAAGTAAACCTAACGCAATCGGAGGCACAGACGCGATATAAGTTAATAGCAAGGCAAGTGGAATCAGTCTTGCTATGGACAGCCTTCTTATCCATTCCTTCAGTTTGCAAAGACTTGCATTCCTCGATGCACATATTTACCAGTAAGAACGCCGCCGCCCAAGACCCTGAATGGCAACAGTGCGAGATGATTTTCATCAAAAAACGAGGCCCGATGCCGTAGCCCCTGCGGCTGCAGAACGTTGCATTCGACCTGGCAAGAAACGAAATGGCCTGGGCGGTACAAGCTGATGAGTTGTCTCAACTCCTCGTTGCTCGCATGTCCGCAACCGACGTATCGCACCTTGCCTGAATCTACGAGCCTTTTCGTTGCATCGATAACTTCATCAAGAGGCGATAGGTCGCGATACGAATGCAGTTGATAGAGATCAATGCGGTCGGTTTTGAGACATCGCAAGCTATCTTCAGCCAATTTAACTATGAATTCAGCGACTGCCCCGGTCCGAGGTCCTCGACGGCGCGCGACTTTGTCGCGATTATCACCTCGTCACGACAATTCTGCCGCGCCGTCCCTTTCATTCTCTAGTGATTCACAGGCGCATGGTCTCCTTTCGTGTACGCCGTGCCGATCTCCCATGGCTAAAAATAAGCCGGTGAGGGCTGAAAACGTCTTCATTGTTCCGGGGTGGACGTCCTGTGTGCTGATAATTCTGGCGAGTGGGGTGTCGCCGGTGATCAACCGGTCCGAGATCCTTGCGCTACTGATCGGCGCGAAACTGCGGCGTGCGGTTCCGTCTGCATCCCTTCGTCTTCTTCATCATGCGGTTCACGTTTCTGCCAGCTGTTGAGCTCACCGTTCGGCCCTTATTGCGGCAAAGTCCACTTTCAAAGGGTAAACGATAGGTTCTTGCCTTATTGACTCAAGACGAATTGCTGATACTATCAATTCATCAGCATACTGATCAATTATCTAGGCAAGTCGATGACACTCAAATTCGCGGCAAATCTTGACGATCTGAACCCGGACGAGCCTTACGCAGCAACGGTCGACAAGGAGCAGATCGCCCTGTACCTCGTAGATGGCGAGGTCTATGCGACGCACAACGTGTGCACGCATCAGTTCGCGCTGCTTAGTGACGGTTTCCTCGAGGACGGATGCGTTGAGTGTCCGCTTCATCAGGGGAAATTCGATGTGAAGACCGGCGCCGCGCTTTGTGCGCCGGTGAGCGCTCCGCTCAGGACTTACAAGGTCCACGTGGAAGGCGGTGCGGTGATGGTTGAACTCTGAGCGCCATACCTTTTTGACTACGTCAGGAATCCGAAAGTGGAAACGATTTTGATCGTCGGCGCCGGACAGGCAGGCGGCCGTGCAGCCGAGACGTTGAGGGCGCATGGCTTCGAGGGATCGGTCCTGCTCGTCGGTGATGAACAGCATAGGCCGTACGAGCGGCCTGCATTGTCAAAGACGGTGCTGACGGCAGCGGACGATAACGAATGCTTCGACGCGTGGCTACATTCGAGCGACTTCTACGCCACCAGAAAGATCGACTGGATCGCAGACGGTGTCGAAAGACTGGATGTGACACACCGCACTGCGATGCTCAGGAGCGGGCGAAGCATCAGCTTCGACAAGTGCCTGTTGACTACAGGCGGTCGCGCGCGCCACCTGCCCGGTACGCCGGACAGTCGCCATGTATTCACGCTGCGTACGCTGCCGGATGCGATGCGGGTGCGGCAGCGCATGGCCGGTGCTAGTTCGGTGGCCGTCATCGGCGGCGGCTTCCTTGGGCTTGAGTTCGCAGCAAGTGCAAGGGCGCGCGGAATCGATGTCACCGTGATTGAAGCGGGAGAGCAGATACTGGGCCGCGCGTTGCCGCACGAATTCTCGGAGCGTTTGCGCGCCAGGCACGAACAGAACAGCGTGAAGTTCATGCTGGGTGCAAGGCTGGTTGCCTCCGTGGAGCATGCGTCGGGGGTAGCGCTGACCTTTGCCGACCACGCACCGCAGCGGTTCGATTTCGTGGTGGTTGCCATTGGGCAGCAGCCGAATGAAGAGCTCGCCAAAGCGTCTGGTCTGGAAACGGGCAACGGCATACACGTTGATGCGCATTGCCGGACGTCGGGCGCCGGTGTCTATGCCGCGGGTGATTGTGCAAATTTCCCATTTGGCGCGTCCGGAAGACGTCTGCGTCTCGAATCATGGCAGAACGCGCAAGACCAGGCGATCGTTGCCGCGCGCAACATGCTGGGAGAGTCGATCGAATATCGGCCAAACCTCTGGTTCTGGACAGATCAGTATGACTGGAACGTACAGATGCTAGGAATGCTCGACAGCCCAATAGAGCAATGGATCGAGCGCCGGGTATCGAGCGACAGGGTTCTGCTGATGGGGCTGAGCAACAACGTCATTGTGTACGCGCTCGCAGTCAATAGCGGTGGCGAACTGCGTGCAATTCGCCGTCTCGTTGAGGAGGCGATTCAGGTCGACCCCGAGGCCCTCGCGGACCTGAACGTCAAGTTGCGGCAACTTGAACGAAAAGCTCACTCATAACGCATTCAGGAGAGTACTTTGTATTCGTCAGAGACGGTAATTGGCCTTGGTACGCCGAGCGTCAAAAATAAGCCCATCGAGCAACTGGTCTGGCCGGAGGACGGCCTGCACGCTATTCCAGACTGGGTTTACACGAGCGACGATGTGTACGCTCGCGAGGTTGAGCGGATTTTTCAGGGCCGTACCTGGAACTTCGTTGCGCTGGAGGCCGAAGTGCCCAACAGCGGGGACTACAAGCGCTCGTATGTAGGTCCGACGCCGGTGGTCGTCTCACGCGCAGAAGATGGTTCCATTCATGTGTTCGAAAACCGCTGCGCCCATCGTGGCGCCGAATTATGTCGTCACACGCGCGGCAACAATGCTGAGTTCGTCTGCCCGTATCACCAGTGGTCCTATGACCTGAAAGGGAATCTGCAAGGTATTCCGTTCAAACGGGGTGTGAACAAGCTCGGCGGGATGCCGCGCGACTTCCGTAATGAGGACCACGGTCTCAAGAAGCTTGCTGTCACGACGCGTAACGGAGTGGTCTTCGCCTCGTTCACGCACGACATGGAGCCTATTGAAGATTACCTCACGCCCGAAATCCTGAAAGATTTCGACACCGTCTTCAACGGCAAGAAGCTGCGCATCCTCGGGTTTTACAAGAACGAGCTGCCATGCAACTGGAAGATGTACCACGAGAATCTGAAGGATCCTTACCACGCAACGCTGCTGCACTCCTTCCTGGTGGTGTTCGGCTTGCTGGTTGCAGGGAACCGCTCGGCGATGGTGGCCGACAGTAAATACGGCATACACGGCACGATGGCGTCGGCCAAAAGCGATTCACTCTATGCAACGGTGGACACCGACAAGAAAAAAGAAATGCGTTCGTTCCACGAGGGTATGGTCCTCAAGGATGAACGGTTTCTTGAGTACGTCAAGGAGTTTGACTCTGAATGGTCGGTGACGATGCAGACGATCTGGCCGAATCTGATCGTCCAGCGTGAAATGAATACTTTGGGGGTGCGGCATATCGTTCCGAATGGGCCAAACAGCATGGTGATGCTGTGGACGATGTTCGGCTACGAAGACGATACAGAAGAGACCACACGTCACCGGCTGCGCCAGGGCAACCTGATGGGACCGGCTGGATTCCTCGGTCTCGAGGACAACGAAGCCATGAAGTTTGTGCAGGAAGGTGTGCGTCGCTCCGTAACCGATCGCAGCGTGCTCAAACTCGACAGTGAAAAAATTGGAACCGCGGACAATCTGATTTCGGAAGCTGCAATTCGCGCGATGTACAAACACTACCGTGACGTGATGGGGTTTTAAATGCTGCCAGGATTCGAAAAGAAACCAATTGCACACGACAAGGCACTTGCTGCGCGCGCAGCCGTGGAAGATTTTCATGCCGAATATTGTGCGGTGCTCGACGGGGGCGACGTCGAGCGGTGGCCGGAATTTTTTACGGAGAACTGTCTTTACCGGGTGACCGAGTACGAAAATGCCGCCCTCGGGTTTCCGGTCGGCCTGGTCTACGCCGAAGGGCGGGACATGCTGCGCGACCGCGCAGTAGCTATCTCCAGAACGCAGATGTTCGCGCCGCGACAGATGCTGCATTTCGTCACCAACGTTCGGATTCTTGACGTGACAGACGAAGAAATCATTGCTCAGAGTAACTACATGTTGATGCAGACCCTGGTCGAAGGCGCGACTTGCCTGCATCAGGCCGGTCGGCTTTTCGACCGCTTTGCTCGAAAGGGCAATGAGCTGCTTCTGAAGGAACGGCAGGCTATTTATGACACGGCGATGATTGCGAACGATCTGGCCTATCCTGTTTGAAGGGGGTAAGCCGAGAATGTCAAGAGCGGGCCACAAACCAGGGGGATGCATATGAGCCACACCGAACCGACGGAAGCGCCCATCGAAAGCGGCGGCATCGGCGCCCGCGTGAGGCGTCGCGAAGATGAGCGCCATTTGCATGGCAAGGGAAAATTCGTTGCCGACTATACGTTTCCTGATTTGCAGGAAGTGGCGTTCCTGCGCAGCCCACTTGCGCATGCTCGCATCGAGCGCATCGGCAAGCCCGAACGCTTCGCTGATCAGGTCATTGTGCGGGAAGACATGCAGACGGCGACAGACATCGTGGCTGATTCCAGCTTGCCGACCTACAAGCCTTCGTCGCACCCGCCGCTCGCCTCCGGGAAAGTCCGCTTTGTCGGCGAACCTGTGGCAATGTGTTTCGCGAGTTCCCGCGCCGAGGCCGAGGACATCGCGGAGGAAGTTGAGCTGGATCTGGAGGAACTGCCTGCGTTTGCGAGTGCATTTACAGCACGCGAGCGCACAGACGTGCGGGTGCATGACCACTGGACAGACAATCTTTTCCTCGATCTGAAGGCGGATGTCAATTTCGACGAGCGCTCCAAAGACGCACCCGTCGTCGTCAGACAAAAGGTCGACCTGGCCCGTCAGTGCATGGTCCCAATGGAAGGCAAGGCCGTACTGGCCTACTGGGACCACACGCAGGCGCAACTGGTCGTCATTACGTCGACCCAGGTCCCGCACATGATCCGTACGGTGCTTGCGCAATGCCTTGGTATTGACCATGCTCAGGTGCGTGTCATTTCGCCTGATGTGGGCGGTGCATTCGGCTACAAATGTGTGCTTCAACAGGAAGAGCTTTGCATTGCGTGGCTTGCTCTCACCTACAAACGTCCGTTTCGCTTTATCGAAGACCGTCGCGAGCATTTGATCGCGGGTGCGAATACGCGCCAGCACCACTACGAACTTACCGCATATGCGGACAACAATGGACGGCTCCTGGCGCTGGACTGTAACCTGTTGATTGACGGCGGCGCGTATTCCGCGTGGCCTTTTACGATTGGGCTCGAAACAGGGCAGGCGTTGGGTAACCTGCCTGGCCCCTATGATTTCAGCGGATACCGCTGCCGTACCCAGTGCGCGGCAACCAACAAGCCCGGGTTCCTCCCGTATCGCGGCGTGGCACGTACCGGCGTCTGTTTCGCGATCGAACTGACGATGGACGCCATTGCGCGCGCAGTCGGCCGCGAAGCGTGGGAGGTTCGCTACGACAATCTGATTCGCGGGGCTGACATGCCCTATACGAACGTTGTCAAGAAGCACTACGACAGTGGCGACTTCCAGAAGAGTCTGAAGCGGGCCGCTGAACAGCTTGATGTTGCCAGATGGCGCCGTCGTCAGAAAGAGGGTGAGCCAGACGGCAGGCTGATCGGTGTCGGGTTCGCGACATTCACGGAGCAATCGGCACACGGCACGGCAGTGTTCGCGTCGTGGGGCTTGCCGGTGGTTCCAGGCTACGACCTGGCAACTGTCCGGATCACAGCGGATGGCGGTCTGGAGGTTCGTGCCGGAATCCATTCCCATGGCCAGGGTATGGAAACGACATTGGCGCAGATCGCGAATGAAGTGCTGGGCGTTCCGATTCAGAAGATCAAGGTCGTGCACGGCGATACGGCTCTCACGCCGTACTCCACGGGTACCTACGCCTCTCGCAGCATTGTCATGGCGGGTGGTGCAGTTGCGGCAACGTGCCGCGAACTGGTACCGCGACTGATCAAAATTGGCGCACATATCCTGGGTGAACCGGAAGACGCGGTCCGATTCGAGGCCGGCGAGGTGGTTGGCGCAACGGGACGGGTATCCCTCGCGGAGATCGGTCACGCGTGGTATCTGCGGCCCGAACGCTTACCGCCGGGCGTGGATCTGACCGGGCTCGAAGCAACTCAGGGTTTCAAGCCGAAGGTCGATACCGGCGCATTCAGCTACGCGACGCATGCGGCTGCCGTGGCGGTTGATACAAAAACGGGCCACGTCGACATTCTGGATTACGTCATCGTTGAAGACTGCGGGCGAATGATTAACCCGATGGTTGTCGAAGGCCAGACCATCGGCGGCACGGCACAGGGCATCGGCACCGCGTTCTATGAAGAAACGCTATACGACGATAACGCGCAGCCACTGACGTCCACGCTCGCAGACTACATGTTGCCCGGGCCGACGGAGTTGCCGTCGTTGACCATCATTCATATGGAGACGCCGTCGCCCTACACGGAATTCGGCGCGAAGGGGGTCGGCGAAGGCGGTGCAATCGCACCCCCCGCCACGCTTTTCAATGCGGTAAACGATGCGCTTAGCCCTATTGGAGCACTCGTCAGCGAGACACCTCTCACGCCGCGACGGCTGCTTGCCGCGATTGAAGCGGCCAAAGCGGCTTCGCACGGCAAGGCAGAAGCAGAACATGCTCACGAGGTGATTTGATGAAGGCCGCCGCTTTTGAATACGTACGCGCTGCTACATTGTCTGACGCGTTACGTGAGTTCGGTGATTCGGCGACGAGCGTGAAACCGATTGCCGGTAGCCAGTCGATGGGGCCGATGCTGAATCTCCGCCTGGCGAGGCCATCGCGCGTGGTCGATGTGTCACATGTTGACGAATTGCGCGGCGTCACTGTCGTAGGCGATGTGGTTCGTGTGGGCGCGGCGATTACTCACGCGGAAATCGAGGACGGGAAGTACGAACCTTTGCGTAACGGATTTATGCAGTATGTCGCTTCGGGTATTGCGTACCGCGCGATTCGTAACAGAGGAACCATCGGCGGCAGTCTGGCGCATGCCGACCCCGCAGCGGACTGGCCGTTGGCGCTTTCGGCCCTCGACGCCAGGCTGGAGCTCGCGAAGGCGGGCAGTACGCGTCACGTGCGCGTCAGTGAGTTCATGCTGGGCGCCTTTACAACGCTGCTTGACGACGGCGAGATTATCTCTGCGGTTCTGTTGCCAAAAATCGGGAGCACCCTGCGTTGGGGCTATTACAAGCTTTGCCGCAAGACTGGCGAGTTCGCCCACGCAAGCGCAGCTGCGGCGTTTGACGCGCAAACCGGCCTGGCCCGCGTGATCCTTGGCGCGCTTGATGGCCCGCCGACTGCATTGGACTCGCTTGCGCAGTCAATCGCGAAGCAGGGCCCAAGTGCTGCCACGCCGGAAGCGATTGCGGCAGGTGTGGCGAACGCGATGCCGAATGCGGACGCTATCGACCGCTCCATGCACGCCGCCACGGTTGAGCGCTGTCTTGCACAAACCTTCGGTTCATCAGCGCGTTAACGCGTTAACAGGAATTTCCATGTCTGTCATTGAACTCACCATCAACGACCGGGCGATACGCGGCGAGGTTGCGCCGCGCACGCATCTGGGCGATTTCCTGCGCGATAACCAGAATCTGACCGGTACCCACCTGGGGTGCGAGCACGGAGTGTGCGGCGCGTGCACCGTCCTTATCGACGGCGAACCGGTGCGTTCCTGCATTACTTTCGCGGTCGCTTGCGACCACCAGAAGGTGCGTACGATCGAAGGGTTCGACGACGATGAACTGATGAAGCGCATCCGTCGATCTTTCTCGGTGCATCACGGCCTGCAGTGCGGCTACTGTACGCCGGGCATGCTCATTACGGCACGCGATATCGTGCGCCGTTTTCCTGACGCTGATGAGTCGCGCATTCGTCTCGAGCTGTCCGGAAATCTGTGCCGCTGCACCGGCTACATGGGTATCGTCAACGCCATCAAAGCGGTACTTGGCGACCTGAAAGACAATCCGATCGCTGACGTCCTCACCGTTCCCACTGCTCCAGTTCGACAAGCGGCGACGCAGGAAACCGGTGCATTCCAGACATTTGCAGCAGTGGCGGCTGCCCCGTCGATTTCCTCGGAACGCGCGCCGCAAGAGGCGAGCGCGGCATCGCCGGTTTCTGCTGCCCAGCCGGCGGGTGAGCGCAAAGGCTGGACGGCAATTGATGACAGTTTCGTCGTGCCGTTTCCGCTTGAGCGGGTCTGGGGTTTTATGGGAGACCTTCCCTCCGTCACCGGCTGTCTGCCAGGGGCGGAACTGATCGAGCACGATGCTGAAAAAGTGAAAGGCAAGATCGCCATCAAATTTGGGCCGATGTCGGCGAATTTTGCCGGTGCTGCACGCCTTGAACGTGATGACGCGGCGCATCGGGCCGTGATGCGTGGAGCCGGCCAGGACAACATCAGCCGCTCGAAGGCGAACGGCGACGTGACTTACGCGTTGAGTGATGAAGCGAACGGGACGCAGACACGAGTGGCGGTCACGCTCGAATACATGCTGCAAGGACCGCTCGCGCAATTTTCCCGTTCCGGGCTTGTTAAAGATTTTGTGCGACGGATGATTGCTGACTTCGGTATGCGAATTACCGCGCAGTTGGGCGGCGCAGACGTGCCGGACTCCGCAACGTTGCAGACCCGATTCAACGTCGGCAGTCTGGTGTGGAGTGTCCTGTGGGGTCGTATGAAACGGCTCTTTGGCCGAGGCGAATAAATGCTGTCACAACGATAGCGGAAGATCGGGGGCGTAGCGTGTCAAGCACGCCGTCTCGCCCCTTTATTGTCAGCATGCTGATTAAAAAATGGGAGTTTGTCGTGACTAAACGGATTCGGAAGATTGCCCTGGAAGAGCACTTTTCAACGCCTGACTTCCAGGGCTACTCAAAAAGCTTCACGCAGCACATCGAGCCGGACGTGCTCGCCGATCTTGCGGCCCGGCTTGCGGATTTCGACGAGCAGCGGATCGTCGAGATGGACCGCGCCGGGATCGATTACACCATCTTGTCCCAGAGTGGGCCGAGTGTGCAGGGCGAGACTGACCCGGCCTTGGCAGTTGCTCGCGCCAGGCAAAGCAATGACTTTCTGGCACAACAGATTGCGCGGCATCCGACGCGGTTTGGCGGGTTTGCCACGCTGCCGATGCACACACCTCATGGCGCCGTTGACGAGTTGACCCGCACGGTTCGGGAATTTGGTTTTAAGGGCGCGCTGGTGAATGGGCACACGCTGGGAACGTACTACGATGGCCGTGCTTACGACCCTTTCTGGGAGCGGATGCAGGAACTCGATGTGCCTCTGTATCTGCATCCTGCCGATGCGTATGTGGCGCCAAAGGTATTCGACGGCCATCCAGAACTGGCGGGTGCCGTGTGGGGGTGGGGTGTTGAAACCAGCAGCCATGCATTGCGCCTTCTCTTCGGCGGTGTCTTCGACCGCTTCCCCGGACTGAAAGTCATTCTGGGCCACATGGGTGAGGGCTTGCCCTACCTGCGCTGGAGGTTTGATAGCCGTTTCGCTGTTTACTCGCACGGTATTCGTCTCGAACGCGCGCCTTCCGAGTACATCGGAACAAACATCCTGATTACCACTTCCGGTGTTTGCTCGGCTCCATCTCTGCTTGGTGCAATTGGGGAAATGGGCCCGGAGGCCGTGATGTTTTCGGTGGACTACCCGTACGAATCCACCGCGATTGCCGCCGATTTCATTGAGCAGGCGCCACTCGACGAGAAAGTCAGAAATCTCGTTTGCCACGGCAATGCCGAACGTATCTTCAAGCTGTGACGCTGGTTTTTTAACCGCGAGCAGCGAAAACATCAGGTTAAATTTATCCAGGAGTAGCAATGACGAATCAGTACCGAATTGGTCAGATTGTGCCGAGTTCGAACACGACGATGGAGACAGAGATTCCGTCGATGTTTCTCGCGCGCCAGACGATCCGTGCCGAGCGTTTCACGTTCCACTCCAGCCGCATGCGCATGAAGAAAGTGGTGAAGGAGGAGCTGGCCGCCATGGACGCGGAGTCGGACCGCTGTGCGCTGGAACTCAGCGACGCGCGCGTGGACGTGCTTGGCTATGCGTGTCTGGTTGCGATCATGGCGATGGGCCACGGTTACCACCGCGTGTCGCAGAAACGACTGCATGAGCGTACGGTCGAGAATGGTGGGGCGGCACCGGTCATCACTAGCGCTGGCGCACTCGTTGATGCGCTAAAGGTGATCGGCGCAAAGCGTATTGTGGTAGTGGCTCCGTATATGAAGCCACTCACCGAGCTGGTGGTCGACTACATCCGTAATGAAGGTTACGAGGTGCTCGATTACCGTGCCCTCGAGATTCCCGACAACCTCGAGGTCGGCCGTCACGACCCCGGTCTGCTGCCGGGCATCGTTTCCCGGATGGACACAACGCACGCCGATGCGATCGTGCTCTCGGCATGCGTGCAGATGCCCTCGCTGCCGGCCGTAGCCAAGGTCGAAGCGATGACGGGCAAGCCTGTCATCACCGCCTCGATTGCGACGACCTACGCCATGCTCAAACAGCTCGGTCTGGAAGCCGTAGTGCCGGGTGCCGGCGCGTTGCTCTCTGGTGCCTACTGATGTGCTGACGCTTAACGACTCCGAGACGGGCATGAGCAAAACATCCACATTTCTCTACGGCGGCAACGTTCACGCGAACGGAATCCGCCAGCACTACCTGCGCTACGGCGGTGCGACCGACGCACGTGCCGGCCGGGACCCTGTCATCATCGTGCCGGGCATCACCAGCCCGGCTGTAACGTGGGGTTTCGTCGGTGAGCACTTCGGCACGACGTTCGACACTTATGTGCTCGATGTCCGCGGCCGGGGTTTGTCTTCGGCATCGGACTCACTGGACTACAGCCTGGATGCGCAGGCTGCGGACCTGGTCGCGTTCGCTCAGGCGCTGGGGCTGACACGCTACAGCGTAGTGGGCCACTCGATGGGCGGCCGCATTGGCGCACGCGCCGCGCGCACGCAGCCGCACGGTCTTGTGCGACTGGTCATGCTCGACCCGCCCGTATCCGGACCGGCCCGTCGCTCGTATCCATCACAGCTGCCCTGGTACGTCGATTCGATGCGCCTGGCGCGCGAAGGCACAGACGCTGAGGGTATGCGTGCGTTCTGTCCTACCTGGACCGATGAGCAGCGCCAACTGCGCGCCGAGTGGCTGCACACGTGTGACGAGCGCGCCGTGATCGCGAGCTTTGAGGGCTTCCATACCGACGACGTGCATGGGGACCTGCCGCACATCGGCATACCCGTCCTGCTGATGACGGCTGGGCGTGGCGACGTGGTTCGCCCCGAAGACGTCGAAGAGATCCGTACGCTGGTACCGCAACTCGAGCACTCGCACGTGTCCGACGCCGGCCACATGATTCCGTGGGACGACGAGCCCGGTTTCTATCGTGCGTTCGGTGATTTTTTGGGCACGCCTCTGCCGAGTCTGGCCACCGTTCGGGCTTGACGCCCCTTTTTAAGGAGAACTCGATGCCAGTCAGCGACTACCAGATGGTTGAGGCGTGGAAGCAGGTATTGACACTCTCGCGCCTTGAAGCGGGCCAGACTGTCACGATTCTGACGAGCGCGGCTACCCATCCGCAAACGCTCTCGACCGCGTTGATCGCGACGCAGTCGATGGGTGCGATCGTCAACCGGTTGGACCTGCCGCCGGTGAATGGCGAAAAGGCGCTGAGCCGCGACTCGCTTGCCTACCTTGGCACGACACCGCTCACGGGCAACCCCGCGGCGATAGCCGCGCTCAAGGCGAGCGACCTCGTCCTGGACCTGATGACGCTGCTGTTCTCGCCGGAGCAGCTCGACATTCTGAAGACTGGCACCAGGATTCTGCTCGCGGTCGAGCCGCCTGAAGTGCTGACACGGCTAGTGCCAAGTCTGGCCGACCGCGAGCGCGTGCTGGCTGCCCAGGCCCACATCAATCGGTCCAAAGAGATGCGCATCGTGTCGGCCGCCGGAACGGATTTCCACTGTCCGATAGGCGAATTCGAGGCGATCGCGGAGTACGGCTTTGTCGACACGCCGGGCCGGTGGGATCACTGGCCCAGCGGCTTTGCACTGACATTTCCCGACGAAGGGCGAGCCTACGGGCGCATTGTGATCGACCGCGGCGACATCCTGCTGCCGCAAAAATGCTATGTGCAGGACCGGATCGAGCTCACTGTCGAGAACGGCTTTGCTACGCGCATTGAAGGCGGCATGGACGCGGATCTGCTCAAGGAGTACATGGGTACCTTCAAGGACCCCGAGGCGTATGCCATCTCGCACATCGGTTGGGGGCTGCAGCCACGCGCGCACTGGTCAACGTTGGGGCTGTATGACCGGGAGGCAACCATCGGTATGGATGCGCGCGCCTTCGAGGGCAACTTCCTGTTCTCGCTCGGACCGAACAACGAAGCGGGTGGCAAGCGCACAACTACCTGCCACATCGACATTCCGCTGCGCCACTGCGATGTGTTCCTCGATGGTGAAGCAGTGGTGCGCAATGGCAAGGTGCTGGATAAGTGAGGAATCAGCATGTCCAATGAACTTGATACATACCAGCGCCAGAGCTTCGGCTCGACGCTTGAACCGAAGGCGCCGGTGGGCCTCCTTATCGTCGATTTTGTCAACGGCTTTGCCGACCCCGAAGTGTTTGGCGGAGGCAACATCGCGCCAGCTATCGAGCGCACCGTTGCGTTGCTGGCGCATGCGCGCGAGCGCGGCTGGCCCGTCGCCCATACGCGTATCGTATTCGCTGACGACGATGCGGACGAAAACATCTTTACGCTGAAGGTGCCGGGTCTGCTCACACTGAAGGAGCACACGCACAACAGCGCCATCGTGTCGCAACTCACGCCGCGTGAGGGTGAACTGGTGGTGCGCAAGACGGTGCCGTCGGCGTTCTTCGGCACATCACTGGCTGCGTGGCTCACACAGCGCGGTGTACAGACGCTGGCGGTCGCCGGTGCGGTGACGAGCGGCTGCGTGCGCTCGAGCGTAGTGGACGCGATGCAGTACGGCTTCCGTCCGTTCGTGCTCTCAGATTGCGTAGGCGACCGTGCCATCGCTCCGCACGAGGCCAACCTCTTTGATATGGCACAGAAGTACGCCGCTGTCATGACCCGGGACGAAGCACTCAGAGTCCTTGGAAATTTGTAGCCGGGGCCGAAGCAGAAGGGCGCGTCAGATAAGGCGCGCCCGGCGCCGATCGCTAGCGCTTTTCGAATCGAAGCGTGCATCAATACTGGTCTGGTTATGCCAGATCATCCTTAAATAATTATGTATAACTAAATATATATGCGGAGAAAGCCGTGCAACCAGGAGTGGGAATGGATATCTCGACGTCGAAGCCGTCGCGGCACGCTGTCACGCGTCGCGAATTTACGCTTATCATCGCGTCCTCATTTGGGGCGTTACTCGAATGGTACGACTTCTATATCTACGCCGCCCTGGCGGGAACGTTCAGTACGCTCTTCTTTCCCAGTGGAAATGAGACCACGGCCTTTCTGGCCAGTCTCGCGACATTCGGTGCGGGCTTCCTCGTGCGGCCACTCGGCGCGCTGTTCTTCGGCCGGCTCGGCGACAGGATCGGTCGAAAATATACTTTCATGGCGACCATTGTCCTGATGGGTGTCGCTACAGTGGGTGTGGGACTGCTTCCTTCGTTCGCAAGGATCGGGATGTTGGCGCCGCTGTTGCTCGTATGCCTGCGGCTGTTGCAGGGTTTTGCGCTGGGCGGTGAAACGGGTGGGGCGGCTACCTATCTGGCTGAACATTCCCCAGCCAGGAGTCGGGGTTTGTATACCAGTTCGCTGCAAACGACTGCCACACTGGGTTTGCTGGCATCCATTGCAGTTGTCAGCGCGTGCCGGTCCGCCATGGACAGTACATCGTTTCAGGAGTGGGGCTGGCGGGTGCCGTTCCTGGTTTCGCTCGTGCTACTGGTGATCTCCGTTTACCTTCGAACGAAGTTAGCCGAGTCGCCGACATTCCAGAGTATGAAGCATGCGGGAAAACTGTCGAAATCTCCGATCAGCGAGAGCTTCGGCAGCTGGGAAAATCTCAAGTACGTGCTCATCATGCTGTTCAGTACCGCCTCCGGCGTCGGCGTCGTGTTTGGGACTGGTCATTTTTACTCGATGTACTTTCTGCAGAACACGCTGAAGGTCGCTCCCAACACGGTGAATCTCTATCTGGCCATCGCCTTGGTGTGCGTTTTTCCGTTCTACCTGATCTTCGGCTGGCTCTCCGACCGCATTGGCCGTAAGTGGATCATGATGGCAGCCTGCCTGCTGCTCGCCGTAACGACGCAGTCAATCTTTCACGCGTTGACCCACTACGCGAATCCGAAATTGGAGGCGTTCCAGAAAAACTCACCTGTCATCGTTCACGCAGATGACTGCCACTTTTCGTTGTTTGCCGCACCGAAAACGGATTGCGACCGCATTCGTTCGTTCCTGAGTGCATCGGGCGTTTCATACCAGCAGATGCCATTGCAACCAGGGCAGTCGGCGGATACCACTATTGGCGACGTCACCGTGCACGGCAGCGATCGGCACGAGCTGGAGAATGCGCTGCTGGCCGCTGGGTGGGTGCAGCATGCGGACCCGGCGCAGATCAATACGCCCATGGTCATCTTCCTTATGTGGCTGCTGATTGTGTATCTCGCGATGGTCTACGGTCCGATGGCGGCATTCATGGTTGAATTGTTCCCCGCACGAATCCGCTACACCTCGCTGTCACTTCCGTTCCATCTAGGATCGGGCTGGTTCGGCGGGATGTTGCCGTTCGTTGTTTCGGCCATGGCCGTAGCGAACGGAAACGTCTACTTTGGCCTGTGGTATCCGATTGTGATTGCGGTGCTCTCTCTAATAGTCGGTGTGCTTTTCGTTCCAGAAACTTTTCGCCGGGACATTTCTAAGTAATTCATATTTTAATAAATAGAGAAGATTTATCCTGTTCATTTGGGTAACGGAGATCTTCGTACAATCTTGCATATAAGGTTTGGCGATGAGAAATTCATGGGCCGTTGCTGCAGCAGCGTGTACTCTTGCGGCCGCCATTCCGGCGCGCGCACAATCTTCCGTGCAACTCTGGGGTGCGCTCGATGCGGGGGTCACAATAGTCACTAATCAGAAGGGCGGCCATAACTACACGATGGATAACGGCATCGCGATGCCGAACCTGTGGGGCCTGCGCGGCACGGAAGATCTCGGCGGCGGTAACAAGGCAATATTTGAATTGATCGACCAGTTCAATCTCGGAACCGGCGCAATTTTTCCAACGAACGGCGGCGGACTTTTTGGCCGTAACGCTTATGTGGGTCTGTCGAGCGATCAGTACGGGAAACTGACTTTTGGAGAACAGTACGACTTCATGATTGACTCGTTGCTGCGCTTTGACAATTCGATCTACATCGCGGGATTGTACGGTTTTCGGGAGGGACCATTTTCGGGCCTTGACATTCCGGGAAATTCCTCAGGGAACGCGAATTTCGACCGCATGTCGGGCACCGCCATTTCCAACTCGGTGAAATACACGACGCCAACGTACTATGGATTCTCAGCCGGCATGCTTTACAGCTTTGGCGGTGTGCCTGGCGCGATCGCGCAGAACGACGGTAAGAGTTTCGGCGCTAACTATGCCAATGGGCCTTTTTCCGCGGGTGTGGCGTATACGTACCAACGGTATGCGCAGCTTGCGAACGGCATGGCAGGGATACGAAATTTCGGGGCCGGCGCCGAATACAAATTCGGTCTGGCCGCGCTTAACGTCTTGTACACGAACACAAAAAACACAGCCAACAACGCAACCATCAACGTATATCAGATCGGTGCGCACTACCAGATTACGTCGGCACTTTCAGTTGGTGGAGACTACGAATTGATGAAAGGCAATGCCGTGCTTGCCAGCGACAAGGCTAACCAGTTCTCAGTGGGCGTTCGATATGCATTGTCCACGCGCACGGTACTTTATACAGAAGCCGTGTATCAGAAGGTGAGTGGCGACAACGACCCGCAGGCATGGATCATGGCAGTGTCGAGTGCGTCGAGCAACGACAGGCAACTGTTGACGCGAGTCGGGATATTGCATCGGTTTTGAGAGCGGAAATATGGCGTCCCAGGACGCCACATTTTCAGTCGAAGTGTTTGAGTAATGTGCGGCCATACTGGTTGTTGCCTTCGACCAGCTGCATCATCATCCGGATGAATTCAATGCGCTCCTTGGCGTCCAAAGGAGCCAGAAATCGGACCTGAGCTTCGCGCATGCTCTCATACATGTCATTCATGACGCGCTGCCCCTTGCTGCTGATATTGGCGATTTTCTGGCGTCCATCAGCGGGACTAGGCTCGCGCTTGACGAGTCCCCGTTCTTCCAGGCGCCGGAGAACGTCGGCCATCGTCGTGCGGTCGACGCCGACTTCGGCGCAGAGTGAGGTCTGGTCGAGCCCAGGACGCTCGCTCAGCGTTGTGAGCAAGCCGTACTGAACCGGCGTAATCGCGAAGTCTTTGCAGCTTTCAAAGAACAGTGCGACGTGGATCTGATTGAGGCGCCGGATCAGGAAGCCCGGACGCTGCCAGAGGTGACCGGTCTCAATCGCCGAATCCGCGACGGCAGTCTTTTTCTCCGTAACTGTACCCATATTCATCCTTTTCAAAGAGTCCTGTCATTCAGGACAAGTGTAACTGTTGTCTGGCGGTGGCAGTCGGTGGCGCTTGCGTCATGGCAGGCTGCGTAGTGCGCGCCTGGGTTGCAGACACGCCGTCTGCAGTCCTTGACGGGACGGCCTGGGGGAACTCCTGTTGCATTCGTTTTTTTTTCGGGATACAAACCTATCTGTCAGTACGCTGATTATTTTACAGCCAAGTTGGCGGGCCGTTGCTAACGGCTGAGATTCCCTTGGTTTTAAGAGTCAACATAAGAGAAGCGTCACGCAGGCATTTCGACCCGAGGATTCGTTAGTGGGCTAGTTCTATACCCTATTTATCAGTGTGCTGATCAATAGGGGTGGCAGTTTTGCCAGGCGTCAACTTTCATGTGTTTGGAGGCAACGAATGAGTACTACCCCTGTACGACCGAATGAGGCTGCCTTGGGCGGGCAGTCGATGTCCTGGCGCGACATCAAGACGCTAGGGCTCGCTTCCCTCGGCGGCGCACTCGAATACTACGACTTCATCGTCGCCGTATTCTTCACGAAGCTACTCGCTACCGTGTTCTTTCCGCCGCACACACCGGAATGGCTTGCCCAACTCGAGGTGTTCTGTATTTTCGCCGCCGGCTACCTCGTTCGTCCGATCGGGGGTATCTTCTTCGCCCACTTCGGCGACCGGATCGGCCGCAAGAAAATGTTTGCACTCAGCCTGTTCCTGATGGCATTTCCCACGTTGCTGATTGGCCTGCTGCCCAGCTATACGATGTTCGGCATGGCCGCGCCACTGCTGTTTCTGCTGTGCCGCGTCCTTCAGGGCCTCTCCGTTGGTGGGGAAGTTCCGGGTGCCTGGATCTTCTGCTCGGAACACGTGCGCCGTGACCGCGTGGGTCTCGCGTGTGGCCTGCTGATGTCGGGTCTTTGCACTGGCATCCTGCTGGGTGCGTTGAGCGCCAAATATCTGATGGGCAATCTCGATGCGGAGAGCCTGAGGAGTTGGGGGTGGCGCATGCCGTTCATCGCGGGCGGCGTCTTTGGGTTGATCTCCGTCTACCTGCGTCGCTACCTGCACGAAACGCCCGTCTTCGAAGCGCTGCGCGCCAAACGTGCCGCTGACTCGCGTTTGCCGCTGTCGGTCGTGCTCAAACATCATCGTGGTGCGATCGTTGTATCGCTGCTGGCCACATGGGTCTTCTCCGGCATCTTCGTGCTGTATTTTCTGTACACACCGACCTTCCTGCAGTCGCAGTTCCACTATGAAGCGAAAGCGGTATTCACCAACAACTCGTGGTCGATTCTGGGACTGATCATAGGCAGCACGATCGCAGGCTGGGTCGCGGACAGGATTGGCGGCGGCAAGGCGTACGCGCTGGGCAGCATTACAATGCTCGTTGTGACGGGCGCCTTCTACTTCGCGCTGACTTCCGGCAGTAGCGCGGTTTGGCCGCTCTATATCGCCGGCGGCTTCCTGATCGGTACCATTACGCTCGGGCCGTACATTATTGTGAAAAGCTTCCCGCCCGAGGTCCGCTTCACGGGTTTTGCACTGTCGTACAACACAGCCTACGCGATCTTCGGCGGCACCGCACCGGCAGTCGCCTCGTACATGGTGGGTCGGCAGGGCATCCTCATGGCGCCCGCCTGGTATATCGCCGCGCTCTGCGTACTCGGCGTCATCATTGGCTTCACCTGGCGTGCTCCAGTCCACGCCGACGTTGCATCCTCACATTGAGGCTGCTGGGCGCATTGGGTCGCCACGGAAATCGCCCTGCGCACCTGCATTTCTTTGCCACTTCGGACAGCTATCGCAAGTTGACCACTCAGTTCAACATCGAAGGTGATCCCCTGATCTGGAATGATTTTGCTTACGCGCCGCGCGAGGAACTGATTCCTCCCGTTACCGAAAAGCAGGGCGGGACGGAACTAGGTTTGAAGAACGATAACTACAGGGAGATCGAATTCGGCTTCGTCGTGATGCCGCTGGTGCAGGGCAGGGACAATCAGATCGTCGAACGTGTGCGCGCTGCGGTTGTAGCGTAACTCGTGGTAAGGGAGCACCCGGTTGCGCTGCGCGGTGCTCCCGTGATTGTCGTCGGATGACATGTATTAGCCTGGACCGGACCTGACAGGTAGTCGGAGAAGCGAAGTAAGGAATGCGATTCAGTGAGGAATCGGTTTCCCCCTGGCGAGTTCGAGTGAGTCGAGGAAGGTACGCCAAGGCGTCTTGACGTAGCACTATCGCCCCTGATGTTCGTGCTCATTGTTGTACCGCTCCGGTGGTCGTGTCACGCTGAAATGCGGCCTGCTGATCGCATAGGCGCGCCATCTCGGCCAGAGAACAGCACGTTTAAACCTTGAACAGAGGTTTCCAGGACCGGAGCAGGTGGCGAAATGCCCGAGCCTGAGGGCTTAATGAGTGACCCTTCCGCCAAACAGCGCCAATATCCATCGTCGGCAACTCAGCGCTAATGTCGCGGCGGCTTATGCGACGTCCCTCTAGCGACCACGGTCTATACACCAGGTCAGAGAGAATCGTGACCCCGTGATTCACAGCAACCAGGCTGCGAACCGCCTCGATTGAACGGCTTTGTATGTGGACTTGTGGAGCAAGTCCGTAATGTCCCCAGTACCTGTTGACCGTTACTATATGCCCATCCATGTCGAGCAGCAGAAATCTTTCTTTTGCAACGTCCTCAAGTGTGACGCGCTCGGCTGCCTGCAGCGGGTGGTCGGGTGCTGTCCAAAGGCGTCTCGGCGAGCGGAGAACGACCTCAAAGGTTAGTTCGTCGGCTGGCGCGACGTTCGATACTAACAGCAGCGCCAATTCCAATTTGTCGTGTATGAGAGCCTCTTCGATATCTTCGCGTGATCGCTCGACAACCTCGATATCCAGGTCTGAAAACCGCTGACGAAGCGATGTGACGAGCGACGGTAGGAGATATGCGGAGATCGTATCCGTCATCCCAACCTTGACGCGGCCAGATATCTGCACTGGAACTTCCTGCGCAGCTGACACGGCATCTTCAACCGAGCGGCTGGCTTGTTGCACATGGCGGAGAAATCTCTCTCCGGCGTCGCTTAGCCGTACGCCTTTTGCATGTCTTAAAAGAAGCTCTACTCCCAGGCTCTCCTCCAATTTTTGGAGCGCGATTGTCATGGACGACTGCGACACATTGCATAGGCTGGAAGATATCGAGATCTGACCCGTGTCGGCGACGGAGATGAAGTACTCGATCTGTCTAAGGGTGATATGAGTGCTCAAGGTGCAACCTCCAATGACCCTGGCGCGAACTCAATGAGGCCGACGACCAGTGTCACAGAAGAATACAACAAACGATATTGAAAAAAACGATATCAGGAGATTAGAAATATGAATTTGGCGATCAAATTGTGACTAGATAGGATTTCTTCGAAATAGCGAAGGAAGGGCAAGATGGAAGTAGAGGAAAAAAAAGGATATTGCACGCTGTGCAGATCGCGATGCGGCACGATAAACACCGTGAAGAACGATGTGCTGGTAAAGGTTCGTCCGGACCCGGACCATCCGACCGGCTCCGCAATGTGCATGAAGGGAAAGGCCGCACCTGAACTCGTGCATAGCCCTAATCGAAAGCTTTATCCGATGCGGCGCACAACGCCCAAAGGGTCGAGCGATCCAGGTTGGATGCGAATCACCTGGGAACAAGCTCTGACAGAGATTGCCGGAAAACTTCTCCAGTTCAAGCGGGAGAGTGGACCGGAGTCAATGGTGTTCGGTGTAAGCACGCCTAGCGGTACGCCAATGAGCGACAGCATTGACTGGGTGGAGCGATTCATCTGGTCTTATGGAAGTCCGAACATCTGCTACGCAACGGAAATATGCAACTGGCACAAAGACTTTGCGCATGCTTTTACATTTGGATGCGGACTTCCTACAGCAGATTATCAGTATGCTGATGTTATCGTCCTTTGGGGGACGAATCCGACCAACACATGGCTTGCTCAGGCCGATGCGATAGGACGTGGACGGCGCGCTGGTGCTTCGCTAGTCGTTGTAGATCCACGCCCGACGGAATTAGCGAAAGAGGCGAATGCATGGATGCGCGTGCGCCCGGGTACAGACGGCGCTCTTGCGCTCGGCATAGCCCGCCGAATGATTGAGATTGGCAATGTGGACTACGAGTTCGTAAAAAAATGGACGAATGGTCCCTTGCTCGTCCGGTCTGATAACGGAATGTTTCTTCGCGAACGGGACATTTCTCCGGGATCGTCTTCAAATCGTTACATGGCATGGAACGCTCTGAAGGGATGGAGCATGCCGGTCGCTTCTGAACTTCAACAATCGCCAGGCGATCTCGCTATCACGGGGGCGTATGAAATACGAACAATCGATCCGAAGGGGCGGACAATTTTCGTCCAGTGCGTTCCGGCCTTTCAGATTTACAGGGACGCTCTGGAAAGTTATACGCCCGACGCAGTTGAGCAAATAACCGGGGTTGAGCGGGCTGTTTTGCTAACTGTTGCGGGCATGTTGAAACCAGGTAAAAGAATTGCATACCACTCCTGGTCGGGCGTGGCTCAGCATACGAACGCCACTCAAACCGAACGAGCAATCGCCACACTTTACGCGTTGACCGGAGCTTTCGACACGCGAGGGTCGAACCGTGTGCTCACCCAGCAGCCTTATAACAGGATAAATGCTTTCTCTTTGCTTGATCCGTTGCAGGCGGCCAAAGCGCTCGGCTTGGGCGATCGTCCTATTGGCCCTGCAGCGCACGGTTGGGTAACAGCTCGAGATGTTTATAAAGCCATTATCTGCCGAGAGCCCTACCAGGTTAGAGGGCTTTTTGCTTTTGGAACGAATATGCTCGCTTCGCACGCTGATGCGGATTCGGCGCACGAGGCGTTGAGTTCGTTGGAGTTCCACGTGCACTGTGACCTTTTCGAAACGCCAACGTCTCGGTATGCCGACATATTCCTTCCCGTGAACACACCGTGGGAACGAGAGGCGTTGCGTTTCGGCTTCGAGATCAATGACAGAGCGGTTGAGTTAATCCAGCTTCGGCAGCGGATGGTCTCTCCCAGAGGCGAGAGTCGGGGAGACTACGAAATTGTTTTCGACCTTGCAAAACGAATAGGGCTGGAAAAAGAATTTTATGAAGGCAATGTCGAAGCAGGCTGGAATCATATGCTTGCTCCGCTCGGATTAGACATCGGTACTCTCCGAGGAGTACCAGAAGGTGTTATACGGCCGTTGGTTCAGAATGAGCGAAAGTACGCTTTTCCGACGGAAAACGGTTTGCGCGGATTTGATACGGAAACTCAACGCATTGAACTCTATTCCGAAAAACTGTTGCGACATGGCTATCCAGCAGTGCCCGCGTATGTCCCTCCTAATAAAAACCCGACACCAGAGAATAATGCGAACTATCCATTGATCGTTACTTCAATCAAAAATGGATACTACTGCCACAGTCAACATCGAAGCTTGGCTAGCCTTCGCCGGCGAGCACCGTATCCAGTCGTGGAGATAAGCGTTGAACTAGCTGAAGAGCGAAAAATCGTAGACGGAGATTGGGTAAAAATAAATTCTACTAATGGTTCAGCTCGTTTTCGTGCGCGTGTGATTAAAGCGTTAGCTCGTGATGTCATCGTCGCCGAGTATGGCTGGTGGCAATCATGCGACGAGATTGGCATGGAGGCAATGGCTGTTCGAGGGCCTGGGAACAGCAACTTCAACAAATTGGCGGACGGCACGGCCGGAGACCCTATCAGTGGTTCCTCGCCACTGCGAAGTATTCTTTGCAATATCGATCTTGATCCTTCGTATGACGTTATGCGAAGAGCGTGGCAAGGATTTCGCGATTTTTATGTGGCTTCAATCAAGGCAGAAGCAAGTGGGGTGCGGACGGTTACTTTAGCAGCCGTGGATGGCGGTTCTTTGCCGGACTATTTGCCAGGGCAACACATCACCGTGTCAGTTCCGTCGCTTGGCGAAGAGGGAACAACCCGGGCGTATTCTCTTGTCGGTCCGGCCGTCGAACCCGATCGGAAAACCTACAGTATTTCCGTGCGGCATCAACGCGGAACAGCTCGAAACGGGCAAGCCTTTGAAGGGGCAATGTCAAGCTACATCCATAACGTTCTCAAAGTTGGAGATCGCGTCTCTGTACGCTCACCAAGCGGCATCTTTACGTTGCCATTGACCTGCAGGCAACCGATTGTGCTAGTTGCCGGCGGAATAGGCATAACACCATTTATCTCCTACCTCGAGTCGGTCAAGGACTCCCCCGATGCGCCGGAGACGTTGCTCCTGTACGCAAACCTGAACAGTCGCACCCACGCTTACCGAGAGCGGGTGGCCGAACTAAAAGGGCACTTGTCGCAGTTCAAGGTGATTGATTGCTATAACCAGCCAGAAGGAGAAACGGCAGGCGTTGATTATGACCTTATGGGTTATTTGACAGCAAAAGACGTCGACGAAGACTTGATTCAAAGGCGAGCCAGATTTTATCTGTGTGGTCCCGATCGGATGATGGAGGCGTTTATTACAGGACTCACCGATCGCGGCGTTCCCTCCTTCGACATCTTCAAGGAGGCTTTCAAGTCGCCTTCCAAGCCTAACCTGGATGCGTCACAGCACTTCACTGTCCAATTTACTCGCTCAAATGTGTGCGCTGAGTGGTCCTCGGAGAAGGGGAGCTTACTATCTTTCGCAGAGAGCTTGGGAATCTCAATGCCCAGCGGGTGTCGAGTTGGACAATGTGAAAGCTGTGCGGTTCGTGTTGTGTCGGGGAAAGTTGACCACATGGGGGGGCATGGACCAGAGGAGGACGGTATGTGTTTCGCCTGTCAGGCTATACCGGCTAGCAAAATTGAGATCGAAGTCTAGCGAGAACCAATCATTGTCAGCAGGATGGTATGGACGATTCCAATCTATTTCCCTTAGCCATTGTAGGGAAAATCAGAAGAATGGCTTAAGGGCGCGGCGTAGCTGTTTTCACATAATCAGATTATCAAATTGGAGATCGGAGGCAGTCATGGAGCAGATATCAGGCAGAGAATTAGCAGGGGATAGCCGGCAGAACACGGTTGGAATG
Organism: Paraburkholderia sp. Ac-20336; assembly: GCF_017105025.1. NCBI lineage: Bacteria > Pseudomonadati > Pseudomonadota > Betaproteobacteria > Burkholderiales > Burkholderiaceae > Paraburkholderia > Paraburkholderia sp. Ac-20336. The sequence goes on from NZ_JAAGPS010000003.1 coordinate 77,557, forward strand.
CTAGAGGGGGTCGCCGCGGCTATGACTCGGTGGTCAGAAAGATGGTTTCCGGATGCGTATATCTTTGCTGCGATCGCAGTTATTGTTGTTGCGGTTGGAGCGATGGCGATTGGAGCGCCAGTTAAAACGGTTGGGCGCGCGTTCGGTGATGGCTTCTGGACGTTAATTCCTTTCACCATGCAAATGGTCATCGGCGCTATCTCTGGATACGTAGTCGCTGTTTCTCCTCCGGCAGCGAAAGTGATGAATCGACTGGCTCGTTTACCGAGAGGGCCACGTTCTGCCGTTGCATTTGTCGCATTCGTGAGTATCTCCACATCGCTCCTGAACTGGGCAATCAGCCTGATCTTTAGTGGTCTATTGGTCCGGGTTCTCGCGAGGCGCGAAGATTTGCGCATGGATTACCGGGCAGCGGGTGCTGCTGCTTACCTGGGTCTAGGAGCCACATGGGCTCTGGGCCTAAGCTCTTCTGCGGCCCAATTACAGGCGAATCCGGAAAGCCTTCCTAAGGGACTGCTCGCTATCACCGGCGTTATTCCATTTTCCGAAACAATTTTTCTTCCACAGTCGTTCTTGGTGGTTGCTGTTCTGACAATAATTTCAGTCCTAATCGCATACTTTTCAGCGCCAACAGGTGATCGGGTACGCACTGCAGTGGATATGGGCGTTGACGTTAGTGACCAGGAGACGCGGTTAAGCGCTCCGGTTCGACCTGGAGATCGGCTTGACCACTCGCCGGTTATTACAATCATGATCGTCCTGCTTGGAGCAGTCTGGATATGGCACGAGTTCACTACGAAAAACCCTATACTCGCGATCTCAAACCTGAACACCTACAACTTTGTCTTTTTGATGCTTGGGATGCTATTGAATTGGCGGCCCAAACGCTTCCTTAATGCGATTGCGAAATCTGTGCCATCTACGGCAGGCGTCCTTATCCAGTTCCCGCTTTACGGCGGAATAGCATTCATCCTCACCAAGGCTGCCGTCCCGTCGGGTGTACCACTGTCCGAGCACCTTGCGCACTTCTTTGTTGCGATTTCTTCTCACTCCAGCTTCTCAGCAGTCATGGGCTTGCACTCCGCAATATTGGGATTCTTCATCCCCTCAGGTGGCGGTAAATGGATAATCGAAGCCCCTTATGTAATCGAGACCGCAAAAGCTGTGCAGGTTCATCTGGGTTGGGCAGTCACGGTTTATAACGCCGCTGAAGCGCTTCCCAACCTCATCAACCCTTTTTGGATGCTGCCGCTTCTAGGAGTCTTAGGATTGCGCGCCAGAGACGTAATCGGTTTTACGTTTACGCAGTTGCTAGTGCATTTTCCCGTTGTTATCTTCCTTCTTTGGGCTCTGACTAGCACTCTTCAATATCATCCACCTTGGATGCCTTAGAAATCCGGAGAACATAATTGTCGAATTTTTCGACATTATTATTTTATATTGATATGTAACCTAAGCCAAATAGTATGTTATTGCGTCTGAGATGGGATGATTCATGGTAAAAAAGTGAAGCAAGAATCTCTTTTGGAGGCCATGCAATCGCCTGGGGGGCTGAGCTGCACGGTAGAATCCCCTGGTGATTGCTATGGATAACTTATCGGTCTTATGCCAGATTCCGCCAATGTGCGTGGGGCAGTGGAATTGCGAAGGGGTTGTCAGCTATTTGTTCCGGCTGGCCAAAGCACATGCGGTTGCCGTCGATGATCTCGTCAACCGTCGCCATGCTCGGGATACGATTTCCGGAGATGGAGGCACTTTTCCTGGTGGAATCGTAGTGCCGCCGTTTCCCTGTTTGTGCGCGGACGTACGGAAAGGCTCGAAACGGCTCTGGCGATAGCAACAGGACTGTCCGCGGTCCGTTACCTTTCGCTTGCGGCGCTCGTGTCAGTGCTGGACCTGGCTGGGATGGCAGCCGATGGGCCGCGTCATTGTCCCGAATGTTTGCGCGAGAGACCGTATCCGGCGGCGTTTCGCCCGATTCTTTGGGATGTCAGTGTCGTTACCGTATGCCCGCGGCATGCGATGCGGCTCGCTCGTTCGACCTGTGGCAGTCCGCCAGCGCGTCGCCTTGGACTATGGTGGCGACGGCAGGTGCCCGGGGTGTGCGCCAGATGCGACAGTCTGGGCCTGTCATGTGCAAGTATCGGGGTTGAGTGAGTGACCGATGACGAAATGTGGGTGGCCGCTCAGACCGGGGAGATGATTGCAGCTCTTTCCGGCGGCGAGCGGTTTTCGGCTGATCGCGTCCAACAGGGCGTTCTCGCAATGGCCACTCGCATCGGGGACGGGCGTCCCTATCGCGCGGCGGCCGTCTGCGGTTTCAGTAAAGCGCGTCTGTTCGACTGGGTTCCGCAACCAGCTTCTTGAGCCGCGCATTCTCGTCCTGGAACTGCCTGAGTACGCGGACCTGGTTCGACTCCAGGCCAGCGTACTGCTTTTTTCATCGCTAATACGTCTGCTCGGATATCCCCAGCTGTCGGATCAGGTCCGCCACCGGCATGCCCAGCTCAGCCTGCTTGAGCGCCGCCACGATCTGCTCCACCGGGTACTGTTTGCGTTTCGTCGCCAACCTCCCGTGTCATGGGGAAAATTGCTCCGAAACACTAACACTCATTTCTGTCCAGGATTCCTGCAGCAGATCAATAAAGCGATAGCCGATTTTCTGCGTCAACTATCGCTTAATCCGTCAGGCCCTCACACAGCGGAACCCCGCATAAACATACTGATAATGCGGCTGAAACCAGTTGCGGAATTCCGGCCGCAGCATGCATGCCGCGGTACGCGCCGAGCCGCCTTTGAGCACGTAATGCTGTCCGTCGAAGAAGTTGGCCGAATAGCCGGGATAGAACGGAAACGCTTCGAAGCCGGGCAGTGCGTCGAATAACGTCGAGGTCCACTCCCAGCCATTGCCGAACTGACCTTCGACGCCGAACGTGCTGACGTTGTCCGGATGCGCGTCGACGGGTTGCGGGTCCCAACTGCGGAAGTCGAAATTGCCCGATGCCGCCAGCGGCGCGCCATGCGCGGCGCGCTGCCATTGCGCTTCGGTCGGCAGCGTCTTGCCGGCCCAGCGCGCATAGGCGCTCGCTTCGGCGTGACTCACGTAGACGGGCCAATCGAGCGGCAGCGGCACCTCGTCGAACATCGTGCGCAGCGTCCATTCGCCATGGTCGCTTCGCGCCGCGCGTTGCGACCAGCCGGCCGGATGGTCGATGCGCTCGGCTTCGCGCCACGCCCAGTCACGTGGCGACCACCACTTCGGCTCGCGATAACCGCCGTCCTCGATGAACCCGAGGAGCGCGCCGTTCGTCACCATATGGCGTTCGACCTCGAACGCGGGCACCTCGACCTGTCTTGCGCCGAATTCGTTGTCCCAGCCGAAGCGGCCGGCCTCGCGCGTCATGCCGAGCACGGCGGTCCCGGCCGGCACGCTCACCATCGACGACAACGCCCCGCGCCGCTCGGGACGCGTCGCCACGGCCTCACGCAATGCGGTGTCCTTCTGCGCGAGCGGCAACTGATGGAACATGTACGCGAGCGTTTCGGCATGCATCAGACGATGCTCGATCGCGACGTTGAGCAACTGCTCTGCTGCCTCGCCGCGAGCCACGTCGCCGAGGTTGTCGAGCGCGTTGTCGATTTGCCGCCGCGCGCGTACCGCGTACTCGCGCACCGTATCGAGCGAGGGCCAGTCGCCCGGCTCGTCGGTCGGATAGCCGCCGCCGACCGGATCGATGCCGAATGCGAAAAGCTGGTCGAGTTCCGGCGCAAACGCGGGCAGATCGAACAGACGCCGGCCGAACAGATTGCGATCGAAGGCTTCGAGGTGGCCGATATAAAACACGATGCGATGACGTTCGCGGATCGGCCGCTCATAGAGGTGTTCGGGTTTGACGACGGCAAAGAGGGCGTCGGTGATTCGACGCGCGTCGATCAGACGTTGCACGAGCGGGTGATGCGGAGCAGGGTCGCGATTCATTCGCCGGGTCTCCTAAGGCGGTCGAGCGGAGTTAGCGCAAGGCGCTCACTCCTGTCCCGCGCGAGCGGCTTGCCACGGGGGACGGTCCAAAAACTCTATCCGCTCGCAGGGCCCGTGCCAAGGTGAAAAGTGCGCGAAAAGCGCACGAAAAGCTGCGAGGAATACCGCTGGAAAAAGACGGCATACGGGCCCGTAAGCCCTTTCACGAGCGGGCCGACAGACGGCTCAAACCTGCCGCAGTCCTTCGATATCGACGATGCGAATGTGCTTGCCCTGCGTGTCGATGAGACCTTGCTTTTGAAATCTTGACAGGGTGCGGCTGACGGTTTCGAGCGTCATGCCGAGATAGCTTCCCATGTCCTCGCGCGTCATGCGCAGATTGAATTCGGCCCACGAATAGCCGCGCTGCGCATTGCGTTGCGATACGTCGAGCAGGAACGCGGCGACGCGTTCGTCGGCGGACAGCGAGCCGAGCACCATCATCTGCGCCGCCTCGCTGACGATCTGCGCGCCGAGCAGCTTGTGCATGCGTTCCTGCATCGAACTGATCTCGCGGCACAGCAGCTTCAGCGCGCTGTACGGCACGATGCAGACGCTGCTGTCTTCGAGCGCGACGGCACTGCACGCATGCACGTCCGCGCTGATGCCGTCGAGCCCGAGCGCTTCGCCGGCAAGGCGCAAGCCCGTGACCTGCTCGCGGCCGTCGCGATGAACCATCACCGTTTTCATCGAGCCCGAGCGCACCGCGTAGATGCTGTCGAAGTGGTCGCCGCTGCGATAGAGCGCTTCGCCGCGCTGCACGGAACGCGCCGAGCAGATCAGCGTTTCGAGCTTCGACAGCTCTTCCGGCGACAAGCCCTGCGGCATGCAGAGCTGCCGCATCGAGCAACTCGAGCAGCGCGCGGCGGTGCGTGCGGCCGGGGTCCGGCGGCTGCCGCGCGCGGGCGGCGCGCCGGTGGTGCGATCGGCCGTGCCGGTGGCGCGGGGTAGGGAACGGCTAGCAGCGGAAGAGGTCGGCATGGTCTGCGCGCGGTAAGCGTAAGGGTGAATCGATTGTCCCATCCGTCTTTGCACGGGCCGGGTGGCAAAGTGACGCGTGGGCTGGGTAGGCATTCTGCGAAGCCTGCGCGTTCACGCCGGAGCGGGACGATGAGCCGCCGGGGATTGCGCCGGTGGGTTCTCTGCCGGCAGACACGGCGGCCCGGTTGCCGCCAGGCATCGCGTTGTATGCGGTGCCCGGCGCATGCTGCAACAACTCAGGCGGATTCCTTCCCGGTGCCCGCGGCGGACGGAATCAGCAGCACCGGCAGCGTAGCCTGACGCACGCAGCGCTCGGCGACGCTGCCGAGAATCAGCCGCTGGAAGCCGCGCCGGCCATGCGTGCCCATCACGAGCAGATCGGCGCCGAATTCTTCCGCGGCCTTCAGCACGATATCCGACACATCGCCGAGCGATGACGCCTCGGAAACCGCCGGCTCGCCTCGCACGCCCTGGTCGGCCATGGCCTTCGAGAATTCCGCGCGAAGCTCCTGGCCTTCCTCGATCAGCCGGTTGCGCAGAATGGACGGATCGTAGCCGGGCGCCTCGAAATACATCGGCGTGTTTTCGACGACATAGAACGGCCGCAAAACCGCGCCATTGGATTTGGCCAGATCGAGCGCTGCTTCGAACGCACGGCGCGAGGTATTGCTGCCGTCGACCGCGACGAGAATGCGTGTGTACATATCGACTCCGCTTCTGAGAAATGCATTTGCCGCAACCGCTATGCAACAAACGTTGCAGCGGCCGGGCTCCTCGGTCTTTTATACCAACGAAGCTTAGATGATTGCCGGAAAAGATGCACTCGACCAGGATGTAAATCAAACATTTGCCAAATTTCGCGGCTCAGTCGCTGTGCGACGAGCGTTGCGGCGGCAAGCGCGGGCGATCCCCGGGAAAATACAGGGCGCATAAGTTTTCTCAAGTCGTCACAGGGTTGGCCTTACAATCAGACCATATTCAGACAAGTAGCCCAGTCCGCTGATGAACGATCGTAAAACCAGGGGCTTGCCCGACCAGATTTACGGCGACATTCTCAATCGCATTCTCGAAGGCGAGTACAAGGAAGGCGAGAGATTGCCGACCGAGCATGCGCTCGCCGAGCGTTTCGCGACCTCGCGGCCGACGGTGCGCGAGGCGCTGGCGCGGCTGCGGGCGGACGGCATCATTACGACGCGGCATGGCTCGGGCACGACCGTCGCGCGGCGGCCCGATCCGGACGTGCGCCGCTTCGCGCCGCTCGAAACGCTGTCCGATATCCGCCGCTGCTACGAATTCCGCATCGTGACCGAGGCGGGCGCGGCCGCGCAGGCCGCGCTGAAGGCCGATGCCGAGGACATCGCGGCGATCGAGCAGGCGTGGGACGAACTGGAGCGCATCATCGAAGCCCAGGGGATCGGCGCGAAGGACGACTTCATGTTTCATGTGGCGGTCGCGCGCGCCTCGAAGAACCCGTTTTTCATCACGGTCATGTCGTTTATCGAGGAGCAGATCGTGTTCAGCATGAACCTGTCGCGCAATCTGTCGCTCGTGAAAACGGTGGAGCGGCAGCGGCTCGTGCAGGCCGAGCATATGGCCGTGCTCGATGCGATTCGCCGCAGGGACGCGGCTGCCGCCGAGGCGGCGATGCGCGCGCATCTCGAGAACGCTCTCGAACGGATGTTCGGTTCCTGAGTCGGCGCGCATGCCGCCGGATTGGGTGTCGCGGTGGTCAAGCCACAGCCGGGTTGTTGTCAGGCTGCGAATCGGTGCCACAAACCGGGCTTGGAGTCGGATCGAGAGTCGGGCTTGGAATCGGGCGGAGAGTCGGAGCCGTCGATCAGACGGCGATCAGGGCTGCAAACCGTGACCGTCAAACGGTGTCCATAAACCGGGCCGCGCTCGAATTCGCTTCAGCCGGCGATCAGGCTGCCGCCGCGACCGGTCCGAACAATGCGGTAAGGGTCTTTTCGCTCACTGTAACGTTGAGTGCCACGGCACGCTCGACGCCGATCTGCATCGGCTCGCCGAGCCGGCTGATGTCGAGGCCGGCGCGGCGCAACATCCGTTCGATCGGTGTGGTTGTCACAGTGACGTAACGTGAGATGCCCATGCGCTGCGCGAAGCGCATGACTTCCTGGATCGCGCGGATCGTCATGTCCGTGAAGCCGAACGACTGTTCCTCGCCGCCGGTTTCGATCGCCCAGCGGCTCAATTCCCATATATGCCGGCCGACCGGCGCGGCCGCGCCGTGCAGCAGCTGCGGGAAGGTGTCCTTCAGCATATTGGGCCCTTCGGTCGGCATCAGCCGCCAACAGCCGCGCAACTGTTCGTTTTCTCCCTGAATCAGCATATAGTGCGGCCCGAGCGCATCGTAGCCGTCGATCTCCATGCCGGCGATGGTCGGGATTTCCCAGCCTAGCCGGCCGTGAAATACCCGGGCCCGCAGGCGGTACATCTCGTTGATGACCTCGTTGTCGAATTCCTGCCGCATTCCAATCCGGATCGTTGTCTGCATGACGTTCTCCTGAACGTGTTGGGGGTTACCAGTACGCAGGAAAACTTATGCATTTTGGGTCGTTCTGCCACCTACCTACCTGGATAGGTGTGGATGCTTATCGGGTCACGCAGAATTCGGACACGTATCCACACTCAACCTACAAGGCTCAAAAATGGAACTCCTCGATAGTCACTGGCAACCGCAAACCCATCTCCAGCCGCGCTCGGCGGACGTTTCCTCGGCAGTGGATCGCGTGCTGATCATTGCCTATCGCAAGAAGAAAAAGGAAAGCCAGCGCCGTTTCTGGGCTCGTTTCGGCGTCACGCAGTCGCGCGGCAGCCGCTTCGAGTCGGGCGCGGAGATTCCGGCACCGGTGTCGATTCTGCTGGGCCTGTATTTCATGAAGACGGTGTCCGACGCCGACCTCGGCCGCGCCGAACGCGTGATGTACAGCCGCGACGCCGCCGCGTTGCTCAACCCGGGTCAATAAGCCCGAGCTGCGCCGCAATCACGGCCGCCGCGCGCCGCGAATTCACACCGAATTTCGTCCTGATGTTCTTCATGTGGAAGTTCACCACGGCTTCCGAACAGTTCAGGATGTGGGATATCTCCCAGGTGGATTTGCCGCGCGCGGTCCATTTCAGGCATTCGCGCTCGCGCGGCGTGAGCTTGGGCAGCAACGTCTGGGCATGCGTATTCAGATGCCGCTGACTCGTGTCGATCACGAGATCGCGCAATAACACCAGGTTCGGCAGCACGGCGTTGAGATCGCGCCGGAATTCCTCGGATGGATTGCTGTCGTTGACGAAGCACATCATGCCGGCTTCCTGGTTCGGCCCATGAATCGGCAGCGACACACCGGAGCGCAGGCCGTACGAGCGAGCTTCCTCGTAAAGCGCCTGCTGCGCCGTGGTCGAGAAAAGGTCCGGCGTCCAGATCAGCGGCGCGACGCGCGACAGGCAATGCGCGACCGTCGGGTCGATATGAACCATTCCCGTATCGTCATACGTCTGCCGCCACGCGGGCGCGTAGGTGCTGCGCAGGTAGGCATCTTCCAGACGCATGGTGGGGCGCGGCAGCATGGCGATCAGAATCCTGTCGAAGCCCCACGTCTCGGCAAGGCCCGCGATCGCGCCGAACCATTCCGCCTCGTCGGCGGCGTCCAGTAGCGGAGCCATTTGCTCGATAAAATGTAGCGTCAATTTTGACTCTCTCAGGCTCGCAAACAACCTATTTGCGGTTAACGGCGGGCCGGTATTCCGCGTCCACCTGTTTTATCCACATAATCTAACACTAAAAGGTGAATTCTCGACGCGACGGAACCACAGCCATGAGACGGACAGTGCCCGTAGTGTCGCGAAAAAACATGCGTATTAAATTTTTAGACCATGCCGGGTTCATAGTCTATTGAAAATGCTCATTACGAAAAATAAAGAAATTTAATGCGTGTTATTGACAAAATTATTGCGGCTTCCTTTTGATTAATCGCAATTATCCAGCTTATTCGGGAGGCGGCTTAATTCGGCAGGGTTGCTGCTGTCCCGAAAAAGAGCCGCGATGACGCGCGAGGCGTCGCGCAGGCGCTATTGTCATACGAAATGGACAATTCGCACCTTGCCGTTGACATGGCTCGGACGGGAGACCGGCCTTGCTTCCGGCGGACCAGGTTGTTTGACATCGTCGCGATGCCGGTGCTACCGTCGAATCCCCCGTCCCGCCTGCCTGCGTGAACGATCATGAACGAAGCTCCGCTCCATGACAGCGAGTTCGCCGCGTCGGTGATGGCCGTGCCGCCGCTCGCGCGCCGCGCCGACTACACGCTCGACCCCGAACAGAATCTCGCGCTGATCCGCCATATCGAGGCCGGCGGTGTGCGTACGCTGCTGTACGGCGGCAACGCGAATCTCTATCACACCGCCGTCAGCGAATACCGTGAGCTGCTGGACCTGCTCACCGATGCCGCGAGCCCCGCTACGCGCGTGATCCCGGCGATCGGCCCCGACTACGGCAAGATGCTCGATCAGGCGCGCATTCTCGCGCAAACGCGCTACCGGACCGCAATGGTGCTGCCGCCTGGCGGCTTCACGACCGCCGAGGGCGTCGAGACGGGACTCGCGCGGATCGCGGACACGGCGGCCATGCCGCTCACGGTCTACATCAAGAGCGAAAACTACGTGGACGTCGACGCGCTCGCGCGGCTCGTCGAGCGCGGTACGCTGTGCGCCATCAAATACGCGATCGTGCGCGACGATCCCGCGCACGATCCTTATCTGCAAAGGCTGCTGCGCAGCGTGCCGGCCGCGAAGATCATCTCGGGCATGGGCGAGCGGCCGGCGCTCGTGCATCTGCGCGAGTTCGGCCTTGCCGCATGGACCACCGGTTCCGGCTGCATCGCGCCGCGCATGGTGATGGCGCTGCTACAGGCGGCGCGTCATGAGTGTGGCAACGAACGGAGCAACGAGCGACGTCATGAGCGAAGCAGCGAGCGGAATAACGAACGAAGCAACGAGCGAAGCAATGAACGCAGCAACGGCGGCGACCCCGTGCAACCTCTGTACGACGCGTTTCTGCCGCTCGAAACGCTGCGCGATGAAATCTCGTTGATCCGCGTGCTGCACGACGCGGTCACGTTGTCGGGCATCGCGAACATGGGGCCGCTTCTGCCGCTGCTCAGTTCGACGCCGCCCGGGCATCATGCGAAGATCGCGCAGGCCGCGCACATGCTGCTTGCGCGCGAGCGCGAATTCGCGCACACCCACCCGAATCTTTCTCACACTCAGGTATCCGCATGACCGACAACAGCCGCCGCTATCCCGATGCTTCCATCCGCGTGTTCGACCCGCGCTTCAAGTCGCTGATTGTCACGGCGGCGTCGGTCGAGTGTCTGTATCAGGGCGCGCGCTGGTCGGAAGGGCCCGTATGGTTCGGCGACGGCCGCTATCTGCTGTGGAGCGACATCCCCAACGACCGCATCCTGCGCTGGGACGAAACGACCGGCGCCGTCAGCACGTTCCGGCAATCGTCGAATAACGCGAACGGCCATACGCGCGACCGCGAGGGGCGTCTCGTCAGTTGCGAGCATCTGACGCGGCGCGTCACGCGTACCGAATACGACGGCTCGATCACCGTGCTCGCCGACCGCTATCAGAGCAAGCGTCTCAATTCGCCGAACGACGTGGTCGTGAAGTCCGATGGCTCGATCTGGTTCACCGATCCGACCTTCGGCATCGACAGCTTCTACGAAGGCGAAAAGCAGGCCTCGGAGTTGCCCGCGTGCGTGTATCGGATCGACGGCCAGTCCGGCGAAGTGTCGGTCGTCGCCGACGACGTGCTCGGCCCGAACGGCCTCGCGTTTTCGCCGGACGAGTCGCTGCTGTACGTGGTCGAATCGCGCGGCGAGCCGCGCAAGATCCGCGCGTTCGACGTCGACGCGAGCGGCAAGGGCGCGGCGCTGTCGAACAATCGCGTGTTGATCGACGCGGGTCCGGGTACGCCCGATGGTTTTCGCGTCGACGTGCACGGCAACCTGTGGTGCGGTTGGGGCATGGGCAACGACGAACTCGACGGCGTGCGCGTGTTCACCGCGCAAGGCGAGCCGCTCGGCCATATCGCGTTACCGGAGCGCTGCGCGAACGTATGCTTCGGCGGGCGGCATCGCAATCGCCTCTTCATGGCGGCGAGCCACGGCTTGTACTCGCTGTATGTGAATACGCAGGGCGTTCGCGGCGGTTGAGCGCGCGGCAATTCGCGAGCCCGATGCAGGCGTTTCGCGCGTAGCGGACGAGCGGCAAAAGAGGGAAGCGTGGAAAGCGCGGAAAGCGCGGCGCCAAGGCTGAGACACCGAGGCATGACGAAATCCTGGAGCAGACGTTGACGAAAAGAAAATCCCCCGAGGAGTTGCGCAGCCATCGCTGGTATGGCGTGAACGATCTGCGCTCGTTCGGACATCGCTCGCGCACCGCGCAGATGGGCTACAACCGCGACGAATACGCGGGCAAACCGGTCATCGCGATTCTCAATACGTGGAGCGAGATCAACGCGTGCCATACGCATTTCAGACAGCGCGTCGAGGAAGTGAAGCGCGGCATCTGGCAGGCCGGCGGCTTTCCGATGGAGCTGCCGGTGCAGACGCTCTCCGAGCCGTTCCAGAAGCCCACCACGATGCTGTACCGCAACTTCCTCGCGATGGAAGCCGAGGAGACGCTGCGCTCATATCCCGTCGACGGCGTCGTGCTGATGGGCGGCTGCGACAAGACCACGCCCGCGCTGCTGATGGGCGCGATCTCGATGGACCTGCCCGCGATCTTTCTTCCCGCCGGCCCGATGCTGCGCGGCAGCTGGAACGGCGTGACGCTCGGCTCGGGCTCCGACTCCTGGAAATACTGGGCCGAGCTGCGCGCGGGCACGATCACGCCGGAGGACTGGCAGGGCGTCGAAGGCGGCATTGCGCGCTCGCCGGGCCACTGCATGACGATGGGCACTGCATCGACGATGACGAGCGCGGCCGAAGCGCTCGGCTTCACGCTGCCCGGCTTCGCCTCGATTCCGGCGCCCGATTCGCGTCACGCGCAAATGGCCGCGCATACCGGCATGCGCATTGTCGAGATGGTGTGGGAGGACCTGAAGCCCTCGGACCTGCTCACGGCCGGCTCGATCGATAACGCGGTGACCACCTGCGTCGCGCTGTCCGGCTCGACCAATGCGGTGGTCCATATGATCGCGGTGGCGCGGCGCGCGGGTATCGGGTTGACGCTCGATCGCTTCGACGAGATCGCGCGCCGCACGCCGGTGCTCGCGAATATCCGGCCGACCGGCGCCTATCTGATGGAAGACTTTTTCTATGCGGGCGGTTTGCGCGCGTTGCTTGCGGAACTCGGCGAACTGATCGATGGCTCGCAGAAAACGGTGAACGGCCGCACGCTCGGCGAGAACCTCGCCGACGCACGCATTTTCAACGACGACGTGATTCGCCGCCGCGCCAATCCGCTGCTGCGGGACAGCAGTCTCGCGGTGCTGCGCGGCAATCTCGCGCCCGACGGCGCCGTCATCAAGCCGGGCGCGGCCGAGCCGCATCTGCTCGTGCATACCGGGCGCGCGGTCGTGTTCAGCGACTACAACGACATGGCCGCGCGCATCGACGACGATGCGCTCGATATCGACGAGACCTGCGTGATCGTGTTGCAGCATGCGGGACCGGTCGGCGCGGGCATGCCCGAGTGGGGCCAGTTGCCGATTCCGCGCAAGCTGTTGCAAAAGGGCGTGCGCGACATGGTGCGTATTTCGGACGCGCGCATGAGCGGCACGAGCTATGGCGCGTGCGTGCTGCACGTGGCGCCGGAGTCGTTCGTCGGCGGGCCGCTCGCGCTCGTGCAGAGCGGCGATCTGATCGAACTCGACGTGCCGCGGCGCAAGCTCGACGTGCTCGTGTCCGACGACGAACTCGCGCGCCGCAAGGCCGCGTGGGTCAAGCCCGAGCCGCGTTTCGCGCGTGGCTACGGCGCGCTGCATCAGACCCATGTGTTGCAGGCCGACCGCGGCTGCGACTTCGATTTTCTGCAACGCGGCGGCGCGCAGGACCCCGCGGCCGGTGCCACCGGCGAGGGCCGCGCGGGCGAGCCGGAGATTCACTGAGGCGCGTGTCGATATGCCACGGATACGCCACGGATAGGCCACGCGATACCTGCGCCGCCTCCGCACGCGAAACGCCAGGGCGCGAGATATTGAAACGCCGCGTGCTTGCCTGTTGATTGATTAAGCGGAATAAACGCGGCAATTCAAACGCGAGCCCGTGTTGCAATACGGGCTCGTCGCTTATTTCAGCCGGTGTAATTCGATCACGCGCGTGGGCCGCAAATGATTGAGCGCGTAATGAATGCGGCCACGCTCCTGACGTTGCCCGACGGGGCGTGGATCATCGTATTGATGGTCCGCCGAATAGGCGCCCTGCGGTGCGGTCATGCCCTTGTCGATGACCGCATAGCCCGGTTCGAGCGCAAGCAGCAGATGATTGCCGCCGGGCCGGCTGTCGAAGCCGGCCATGCCGTCGAGCGCCTCGGGCACGCTGTTCGCGAGCGTCGCATTGCTCGTGATGATCTCGTCCGGCGAGATCGGACTGTGGCCCGCGATGCGCGCGGCTTCGAGGTTCTTGCCGTCGGTGTCGACGGTGCTGTCGTGCGTGCGCTCGTTGTGCAGATCCGTCGATTTCGGGTCCTTCACAGCGGGTTTCGTGCCGGCGTTTTCCGGCCTGGTGATCGCGCTGTTCATCGTGCATTCTCCTGCAGAGGATAGGGTGGAAAGCAGCAAAAGCCGTTCCGGGTGACACGGCGCCTCGGCGCTGAACTCGCGATGCGCATGCCCTGTACTTTCATGCGACGGAGGTTGTCTCGCGCGATCGAATGGCGATGGCGTCCGTGATTCTTTTCGATTTTTTTAATGAACGCCTATTTTCTACAGAGTATGATCGTACTCCGGCGTGCCGTGTACGGTGGCACTGACGCCGCGTTCCGGCTGTTCCAGCATGGCCGGAAATAACTAACAACAAAATGGCCGCGCGACTGAATACATACATGTTACGGGGCTGTCATGGGCGGGTGACACATGCACTTCGATGCTGCATTTACACATCGCGGCTATCTGTTGAATTGCGAACCGGCACGCACGGGCGACGGAAGCTGGCAACCGTATGTGGTGATCTCGCGCTCGAGCGACGGCGAACTGGTCGCCAACCGTTTCTTTCCCATCGAACTCCGCTTCCCCGACGAAGCCGGCGCCATCGCGCATGCCCGCGACTGGGCGGTGCGCTGGATCGACGCGAGCAGCATGACGATCTGAATGGCGCGACCGCGCTGTGCAAGCCGTATCGCGCGGGCCGCGTTAAAACGCGGTAATCTTTGCGGATAACCACTTCGAACCGTGCTTGCCGCACGGCGCTGTCTTTATGTCCAACGTGCCCACCCAGAACTGGGGTCTCGAACAGATCGTCGCCGACCTGCGCGCCTCGCGCGAACAATTGCATCGCACGCGGCATCCGCTCGGCATTCGCGAACTGCCGTCGCGCGACGCGATCGTCAATATCGTGGCCGGCCTGCGCGCGGCGCTGTTTCCCACGCATTACGGCGCGCCCGATCTGACCGACGAAACCGTCGACTACTACGTCGGCCATACGCTCGAAAGCACCTTGCGTTTGCTTGCCGCGCAGATTCGCCGCGCGCTGCGCTTTCTGCCCGAGTTCGGCGAGACGCCGGACGCCGAGTTGCAGGAGCGCGCATTCGCCGTGGCGCGCGAATTCGCAACGCAATTACCGGGCATTCGTGCACTGCTCGTCAGCGACATTCAGGCAGCTTTTACCGGTGACCCCGCCGCACAGCACATCACCGAGATCCTGCTCTGCTATCCGGGCGTATGGGCGATGACGCATCACCGCCTCGCGCATGCGCTGCATCGGCTCGGTGTGCCGCTGCTCGCGCGCTTTATCAACGAGATCGCGCACTCGGCCACCGGCATCGATATTCATCCGGGCGCGACGATCGGGCCGAGCTTCTTTATCGACCACGGCACGGGCGTCGTGATCGGCGAGACCGCGATCATCGGCGAGCGCGTGCGCGTGTATCAGGCGGTGACGCTCGGCGCGAAGAGCTTCGCCGCCGATGAGAGCGGCGCGCTGGTCAAGGGCAACGCGCGGCATCCGATCGTCGAGGACGACGTCGTGATCTACGCGGGCGCGACGATCCTCGGACGCGTGACGATCGGGCGCGGCTCGGTGATTGGCGGCAACGTGTGGCTGACGCATAGCGTGCCGCCGGGCAGCAGCGTGTCGCAAGGCAAGGTGCGCGAAGGCGAGCGCGGTGACGAAGGGCGGCAGTGACGCGTGCGAGGTGGGGTGCGCGCGGTGGGGCGCGAAGTTTGCGCGACTCGCGGCGCGCGTGCCGTGCAGAGTGCGAAGAACGGCGAGTGCCGATGCACGATCGCGCGCGTGCGCATGTGCAGCACGGGGCATGACTTCCGCATGAGCCCCGCGTGAGCGGCCTGTAGCGACCCGCTCACCCCACCCGCCAATGCCGCAGCCACGGCAGCCCATGCGCGCCATGCAGCAGCACATGATCGCCGATCAACCACGCTGCGGCCCACGACGCCGCCACCACGATCAGATCGCAGTGCCCGCTATTCCATAGATTCAACGAATGCCGTCCGGCGATCCACGGTACGCCGAGCGGATTCGGCCAGTCGGCGAGCAGATGCATGAGCCCGCCACACGCGAAACCGAACGCCGGCGCGGCATAGAGCGAATGCCCGAGCGAGCGGTACGACAGCACGAGCAACGCGAGCCATGCGAGGCCCCAATGCGTGAGCGTGCGATGCGTGATCCACAGACGCCGCGCGCGCGACCACCATGCGACTTCGAGCCAGTCCGGCGCGGTGCCGCCGGCCACGCCGGCGATAAAACTCAGCAGCACGCCCGGATGAAGCAGGCCGCCGCTGCCGCGCGCGACGATCGCCGCCGCGATGACGCCCGCCGCAAAACCGGTTGCATGATGTGCCTTGCTGGATGCCATCGAAACTCGCGACACGAGCGCCGCGCTAAAAAACACAGGGCGGCTATGTTCGCAGATGAGCGCATAAAAAAATAGCCGATGCGCGAGATAAAAATTCGCGCATCGGCCTCGCGTTCACGCCGCTTATAACGCTGACGGCATGAGCGATCGATGCAAACCTCAGGTCGCGCAGCGCGCGATGTCGAAGCGCAGTTCCTCTTCGGGCGGATCGTTCGGCGCATTCGCGGGACGCATCACCTTGATGACAGTATTGCCGTTGAGCGGCGTCAGCGTAATGAAGTAGGAGTTGTTCGAATCCGCGCCGACCGCGAGTTCGGTGGAGTCGCCCGCCTGCGAGGTGCGCACGCGTGACAGACGATCCTGCAGGCAGGTGGCGATGGATGTAGCCGTGCGTGGCGACGACACATAGACGAGCGGCGCGGACGCATCGCGCGCGGGACCGCTCGACGAGCCGCAGGCGGCGAGAGTGGCGGTGATGGCAACAGCGGGGGCAAGCAGAAGAAGTCTTTTCATGATCCGATCGTCGGCGTTCCCGGTCGTGCATGGGAAGATGAGGCGCGGGCGAAGCGCGCTGCGGCGACGCGCAATGCAATGCTTCGCGACGAAGCCGCGATACACCGTCACGGCGGCGCGGCGGTGTATCGTGGCCGGGGCAGTATACCCACCGCACGCGGGCAGCGTCACTATGCGCGTTCGTTTGTCGATGCGCGCATGAGCGTGTTCAGCGCAACGACGGCGGATCGTAAGGCCCATGAAAAAACCCGCGGCGCGATCGTATCGCGCGCGGGCCGAAGCGCGGCTCGGGTGGATGAACCCGCGCCGCGCGTACTGCGTGGAAGATGGCAAGCGAAGCCGCAGTCACCGCGAGGCGCACGGCCCGGAAGCGGTACCTGCAAGCTGTGCTGCCTGGAGGCGTTGATTAGAAGCGGTGACGCAGACCGACGGCCGCCGCAACCTGATTGCCCGTCGACGACGGCGCGAGCGTGTTGATCGACGCGACGTTCGTGCCGAAGTTGCCGAGTTCGCCCGACGCATGCTGATACACGCCTTCGACATACACGTCGGTGCGGCGGCTCAGCGAGTAGTCGCCTTGCAGCGAGACCGTGTGCCACTTCGGATCGCCCGAGCCGTTCGAGCCCGTCATCTTGCCGTCGGTGAACGTGTACGAAGCCGCGAGGCTCAGTGCCGGCGTCAGCGAGTAACGGCCGTTCACTTCGTAGTTGTCCAGATGCAGGTTGGTGCCCGCGATGCCCGGCAGCGTCGCGCCGCCGACGTTCACGCCGGTGATGCCGTCGAGTTGCGTATGCGTATAGACAAAGCCCGCGGTGGCCGGGCCGTACGTATAGTTGATGCCCGCGCCGAACGTGCGTTGCAGTTCGGCCGCGACTGCCGCGGTGCCGTCGCCTTGCGACACGGCGCCGTTCAGGTTCGCGCTGCCCGAGTTGTTCAGTTGCAGATAGGCGGCTGCGAAGCTGAGCGGGCCGTTATCGTACGAAGCGCCCGCGCTCCATGCGCGATTGTTCGCGAATTCGCCGGCTGCATTGCTGAAGCCGTACAGGCCGCCGAACTTCAGGCCCGCATAGTTCGCGCTCGTGTACTTCACAGCATTCTTGATCGAGAACGAGCTGGCGAGATTGTCGTTGTCGAACGGGTGGGCCGCGAGATTGTTGCCGAAGCCCGCGCCCGCTTCGGACAGCGGCGCCAGATAGTCGCTCACCGAATCGTACTGACGGCCGAGCGTCAACGTGCCGAACTGGTCGCTCTTCAGGCCGACGAACGCCTGGCGATTGAACATCGTGCCGTTCTCTGCGTTCCGCCCGTTGTTCAGGTTGAAGCCGTTTTCCAACGTGAAGATCGCGTGCAGACCGCCGCCGAGGTCTTCGCTGCCGCGCAGGCCGAAGTACGTGTTCGACAGCGAGCTGCTGCCTTGCTGCCAGTTGGTGTGGCCGCCCTGGTTGTTCGAGTAGACGAGGCCCGCGTCGAGCGAGCCATATATCGTGACGCTGCTTTGTGCGTGTGCGGTGACGGCGAAGGTGCCGACCAGACCTGCGGCAATGAGGGTTCTTTTCATCTAGGGATCACTCCGGGATAGGGCATGGACAATCGGATTCCAGTGCGCTGACTGGCGATTCGTGACGAAGTGTAATTGCCGTTATGCGGATATTTAATTCCGCGTACTACAACAATTAATTCTCAAATTAGAGATAGTGAGAATTGATCGCCTAAGTACAGGCTGGCAAAAGAAAAATAATCTTTGCAATTAATGGGCAGAGGGCTTGTCAAGCCACTTGACGTTGTCCGGCAGCGACGGCTTACGGCCTGTCAGGCAGACTGGAGCGCGCCGCGCACCGACTTCATGACGGGCGATTCGCACTGTTTTTTGCAATGCAGTCTTCCGGTGGTGACGTTAAATCGTCAGAGCCGGCCACTTATAATCGTGAAAGACCCCTATGACCAAGGGTGTCTTTTTCATTTTTACACGCGGCCTTCGGGTCGCGTTTTTTTATGGATTTTTAAATCCGGTTTATACATTGCCGCGCGCCGACCGGAATACGTTATTCCGGTCGGCGCGCGGCGCGGCAGGGCTTGTCCGTTCGTCAGAGTCGGCGGGGCGGCGTGGGCGGGGCGGGTAGAATCGCGGGTTCGATATGTTTTTCGCCCCCGCGAACGTGAGTAACCTGTAATGACCGACACGCCCCTTTCCTCGTCCGATGCGGATGCCGATCCGAATGCCGATGCCCGCGTGGAAGATTCGTCCGGGCTCGACGACAGCGTGCACGAAGAGCGTCTGTGGCGCGACAACGGCTGGACTGCGCGCATCATCAAGAATGAAGACGACGAAGGCTGGGCCGTCGAAATGATCAAGGACGGCGAAGCGGAGCCCGCGCTCGTCGGACCCTGGACGATGGGCCGCAACAAGAAGGACCCGAAGCCGCTCGACGTTTCGGCGTTCAACACGCTCGTGAAAACCGCCTCGGAAGTGCTGCGCCGTCATGAACAGCAATTGCGCGCGCAACTGCATAAGGCGGTGCGCGTGCCGAGCGCGGACGGCAACGACGAACTCGACATCACGCTCGACATCGTTCCCGACGAAGACGAGCCGTATGCCTTGCTGAGCGCGCTCGATCCCTTCGGCGAGCAGCTCGCGCAAGTGCAGGTCGCGCCCAACTTCAAGCTCAACAAGGCGAGCGCCGCGGCGTGGGTCGAAAACGGCTTTCGCCGGCCGAACTAGACCACCTGTCAGTTCCGCTTGCAGAAAATCGCGGTGATGAACGGCGCGACGTGGTGCACGATCGCCGTGCTGCCGGCATCCGCCAGTGCGCTTTTCACCTTGTCTTCGCTGGCGAACACGACCGCGCCATACGCCGACTGCGCAAGCGGTTCGCCGTCGCCGGTACGGAATATCGGATCGTCCTTTTCGAATCCCACCACCGCGAAGACGCGAAAGCCGAACGCGGTCAGATCGGCATGGGGTACCGGCGAAAACGCGTTGATCGAATTGCTTTCGACATGCGTCGGCTTCGGGTTGATCAGTTGCTGCCCGATCAGATCGGCAATGAACTGATGGCCGCTTTCGTTGCAGGCGAGCGGCGCGTCGAGCGCAACGGCCAGCGCGGGCAGCGGCAGCGCGGCGGCCGCGCTGAACAGCAGGGTGGCAAGAAAACGGTTCATGAGGGTCATGAGCTTGAGCGGCAATCCGGGTTCGCTGTCGTGGTTTTGCAACGGCCGATGGCCTCGCGCGCAGGCCCGCGAGGCCTTGTGTATCAAGGTGATCGGGCGTGACAGGCGCAACAGGATTCGCACTTTATCGCGATTCGGTGAATCCCGCTGCGTGACCGACACACCCCTGTCATCGTCGGATCGAAGAGAAACGTACGGGAAGAAAGCAATCTTTTGTGAACCCGTATATATTTGCAGGTTATGACTTCGAAAGCTCCGCCTCCATTAAACGTTCCAGCGCCCCGCACATGGGACGCCCGGCTCGCACGCCGGCTCGTGACACCGCTAGTCGATACCTGGGTCACTCCTAATCACCTGACCACGCTGCGCCTTCTGATCGGCGTGGCGGGCGCGCTGTGTCTCGCCCGCGGCGGTTTTTCGCCGGCCAATGCGGGCGCATTGCTGATTGTGCTCTCCAATTTTGTCGATCATACGGATGGCGAGCTTGCGCGTATTGGCGGCAAGTCGAGCCGTATCGGTCATTTTTACGACCTTGCCTGCGACGCGCTTGTCACCGTGATGCTGTTCGTCGGCATGGGCATGGGCATGGGCATCGGTGTCGGCGGCACGCAGATCGGCGGCCTGAAACTCGCGCCCGGCGTGCTGGGCGCGGTAGCCGGCATTGCGGTCGCGCTGATCTTCTTCCTGCGCATGCGCATCGAGGAAATGGCCGGCAAGGCCGGCACGAAGCAGGCGTCGGTGGGCGGCTTTGAAACCGAAGACGTGCTGTACCTGCTACCTATCGTCACGCTGACGAACGTCGTGACGCCGTTCGTCGTGGTGGCGTCGATCGGCGCGCCGCTGTTCGCCGTCTGGGTCGTGATCGATTATGTGCGCGTGTCGCGCCGCAGCGCCCGGCTGGCAGCCGGCGCCGCCAAAGCCTCCGAAACCAGTCAACTTTGGACCAGCAAATGAGTATCCACGCCGAAGACGACGTGATCGCATCCCCCGTGGCAACCGCCTCTGTCGCAGCATCTGCCGCGCCCGCACCGGACGCGGACCGCGCGGTCGCAAGTCGCACCCGCACGTTCGACAATCCGCGTCTGCGCAAAGACTTCGCGGCACAGGGTGCGTTTCTTTATCTGGACGACTTTCTCGCGCCGGAAGCCACCGCGCAGCTGGTTCACAGCGCGCGTGCCCTGCTCGATAACGTGAACCGCAGCTATCTGCCGGGTCACAAGCAGGGCGGCAGCGTGAGCCGCCATATGATCGACCGTCTTGCGCCGTTTATCGCCGAACTGTATCGCTCGAAAGAGCTGATCGGCTGGCTCGAGCAGGTGAGCGGCGACAAGCTGCAGGTTTCTCCCGCCGACGATCCGCATGCCTACGCGCTCTATTACTACACGCGGCCGGGCGACCATATCGGCTGGCATTACGATACTTCGTACTACGACGGACGCCGTTACACGCTGCTGCTCGGCGTGATCGACGAATCGTCGTGCCGGCTCGAATACGAGCTGCACACGCGCAATCCCGACGTGCCCGACGTGCCGGGCGCGGTGCAGATTCCGCCGGGCGGCCTCGTGTTTTTCGACGGCGACAAGCTGCGCCACCGCATCACGCCGGCCGGCGCCGAAGAAATGCGCGTGTCGCTTACGTTCGAATATGTCACGGACCCCAACATGCGGCCGTGGCGCCGTTTCGTCTCGAACATGAAAGACGCGATTGCGTACTTCGGTTTCCGCCAGGTGTTCCGTCAGATGGTCTCGCGGGGCAAGGGCGCTGCATGAGTCGCGTGGCGCTGCTTCTGCTGTCGATCGGCACGGCGCTGTTCGTCGGCCTGCTCGCGTGGCAGGGCTTCGGCTCGGTGGCTTCGACCTTGCTGGCGGCCGGCTGGGGGCTCGTGGTCGTCGCGGCGTTCCATCTCGTGCCGCTCGTGCTCGATGCCGGCGCGATCTCGGTGCTGCTTCGGCGCCGCGGCGCCGCGCGCGAGAACACCGCTTACGATCTCTCGCTGCGCGATGCGCTGTTCGCACGCTGGATCGGCGAATCGGTCAATAGCCTGCTGCCGGCCGGGCAGATCGGCGGTCCGGTCGTGATGGTGCGGCAGCTGTCGCAGCGCGGCATGCTGCTGCGCGACGCGGCCGCCGCGATCACCGTCAGCACGACTTGGCAGGCGCTCGCACAAATCGTTTTCGCGCTCGGCGGCCTAGCGTTGTTCGGCGCATATGCCGCGCACGGCGCGCTGCACGACCTGCGCATGGCCACGCTGATCGCCACGGCCGTGCTCGGCGCGCTGATCGCCGGTTTCTACTATGCGCAGCGGCGCGGCCTGTTCGGCCGGCTGCTCGGCATGGTGTCGAAGGTGTTCGGCAAGCGCGACTGGTCCTCGCTGATGACGCGCGCCGAAGCCGTCGACGCCGCCGTGCAGTTGCTCTATCGCGAGCGCGGCCGGGTGGCGGCGAGCTTTGCGCTGAGCCTGGTCGGCTGGGTTGTCGGTACGGTCGAGGTATGGCTCGCGCTGCGTTTTCTCGGCCATCCGGTCGGCTGGATCGATGCGCTGCTGCTCGAAAGCATCGGCCAGGCGATTCGCGGCGCGGCCTTTATGATTCCGGGCTCGCTCGGCGTGCAGGAAGGGGGGTATCTGCTGCTCGCGCCGCTCGTTGGCCTGCCGCCCGACGCGGCGCTGGCGCTTTCGCTCGCCAAGCGCGCGCGTGAAATCCTGCTCGGCTTGCCGGGTCTGCTGGTTTTGCACTTCAGCGAAAGAAGCTGGCAACGGCGGCGCGCCACGCGGCGCGTGCCGGTTGCCGATTGATCTCCGTATTTTTTCAAAGGACCGCGCATGCGCGCCATCATTCTCGCCGCAGGCCTCGGCCTGCGTCTTCAGCAGCCGCCACAGGCCCAGTTTCCGAAGTGCCTGCTGCAGTTCGACGGCATGAGCCTGCTCGAACGGCATCTGCAAATGCTCGAAACCGCCGGGGTGACCGACGTCGTGCTGGCGCTCGGCTTTCAACCGGAATCGGTGCAGGCGGAACTCGCGCGCATCGGCTGGCCGCATCGGGTCGAGACCGTGCTGAACCCGCGCTTCGATCTCGGCAGCGTGCTGACCGTGCATACCGTGGCCGATGCGCTGACGCGCGGTGGCGACGTGCTGCTGATGGACGCCGACGTGCTCTACGACGAACGCATCCTGAGCGCGCTGGTGGCCGGTGAATCGGTCAACCGTCTGTTGATCGACCGCGATTTCGAGGCGGGCGACGAGCCCGTCAAGCTGTGTCTGAAAGACGGCGTGCCGGTCGAATTGCGCAAGCAGCTGGCGGTCAATCTCGAGTACGACACGATCGGCGAATCGGTCGGCTTCTTCCGCTTCCGCGAAGAAACCGCGCGCCGCTTTACGCAGATTGTGGCGGGTTATATCGACAGCGGCCGCGCCAACATGCCTCACGAAGAAGCGGTGCGCGACCTGCTGCTCGAACGCAGCCAGGTGTTCGATACCGCCGACGTGACCGGCGCGCCGTGGATCGAAATCGACTTCCCGAACGACGTCGCGCGCGCGGCCAACGAGATCCTCCTGCAGTTGCAGCCGCTCGTTAGCGCGTCGCGCTAAGCCGTAGCGGGGAACCGGGAGCGGGGCATTGGACGGGACACGCGGTAGCCCTTAACTGTCTAATCTCGACACGGAGACACCGAGCCCGGTGCAATACCGGCACGGCGTCGTCCGCACCGCTGTGCGTGGCGAAAATTCCTTCGCACAACAACATGGGTTGCCGCCGCGATGCCATAATCGCTGCTTTAAATCGTCGGCCTAGCTGCCTGCCGCCACGCCCATGCTGCTCGCCTTAGGCCCTTTCATCGTTCCGCTGATCGTTGCGTGCGCGATGTTCATGGAAAACGTGGACGGCACGGTCATTGTGACGTCGCTGCCGGTTCTGGCGCGCGACCTCGGCCACGATCCCATCACCCTGAAGCTTGCGGTCACCTCGTATGTAATCGGGCTGGGCGTCTTTATTCCGATCTGCGGCTGGGTGGCCGACCGCTTCGGTTCGCGTACCGTGTTCCGCACGGCCATCGGTATCTTTATCACCGGCTCGCTGCTGTGCGCGGTCTCCACCTCGCTCGATACCTTCGTTGCCGCGCGCTTCGTGCAGGGCATTGGCGGCGCGCTGATGGTCCCGGTGGGGCGCATCATTATTTTCCGTTCGCTGCCGAAGTCCGAGTTTATTCGCGCGATGAACTATCTGGCGGTGCCGGCGCTGCTCGGGCCGGTGGTCGGGCCGCCGCTCGGCGGCTTTATCACGACGTATCTGCATTGGCGGCTGATCTTCGTCATCAACGTGCCGATCGGTCTGCTCGGCATCTGGCTGACCAACAAATACATCGAGAATACGCACGAGCCGCATCCCGGACGGCTCGACTGGATCGGTTTCGTGCTGTCGGCGAGCGGCGCGTCGCTGTTTATGCTCGGGCTTTCGCTCGTGGGCGGCGAACTCGTCTCGGGTAGCGCATCGTTCGGCATGTGCATGACCGGTATCGCGCTGCTGCTGGCCTATGTGCTGTACGCGGGCCGTGTCGAGTTGCCGGTGCTCGATCTGCGCCTGCTGCGCATTCCGAGCTTTCATGCGAGCGTGATCGGCGGTTCGCTGTTTCGTATCGGCTTGGGCGCCGTGCCGTTTCTATTGCCGCTCGCGTTGCAGGAAGGGCTTGGCATGACCGCGTTCAGAGCCGGTGCGATCACGTGCGCGTCCGCGTTCGGCTCGATCTTTATGAAGACGCTAGCGACGCGCATTCTCGGGCACTACGGCTTTCGTACCGTGCTGATGGTCAATGCCGCCTGCGCGGGTGTTGCGATCGCCGTATATGGGCTGTTCTTTCCGGGTACGCCGCACTGGCTGATCTGGTGCATCGTGCTGGTGGGCGGCTTTTTTCCGTCGCTGCAATTTACGTCGCTCAATACGCTCGCCTATGCGGATATTCCGGGCAGCGATATCGGCCGCGCCACGAGCGTGGCGAGCGTGATCCAGCAGATGTCGCTCGGGCTCGGCGTGACGATCTCGGGTATCGTGCTGCAGATTTCGCATTACGTGCAGGGCCATCCCAAGATCGTGTTCTCCGATTTCTGGCCGGCGTTTGTGGTTGTCGGCCTGTTCTCGTTCCTGTCGATTCCGATTACGGCGCGTCTTCCGCACGATGCGGGCGACGAAATTGCTCGCGGGAGCACGTGAGCGTGTGAGCACAATTCGCGGCGCTTGTAGTGCGCGCTTGCTCTATTTGTGCCGATCGTTTTACGCCTCGCGTTCGCGGCATCGGCTGCGCCGTTTTACCGTTCCCCAGCTTCGATTGCTTTGCTTCTATCCAGCCGATTCGCACTTCGCCAGTGCCAGTGCCAGTGCCAGTGCGATTGCGGCGGCACGTATCAAGCCACGTTCATCCCATTGCGCTTGAGTGCCTTTTTCAAGGCTTTTTATGCGGCAGTACACCGAGGCATACGGCATATAGCGGTTTAGCAAAACCTTGCTGCGCATGTTATAAGCCCAAGGTAGCCCGATTCGTCATACGGATAAAACCGTCGTTTACGGAGATCGCAATGAAGTCGTTTCGCAGCGCCAAAGCTTCGCTTAGCGTTTCGGCCAGCGGTTTTGCGCTGGTTACGCTTCTGTCTGTTGCCACTGGTTTTCTCGAAGCGACGCCCGCGCTTGCCAAGGCGCCCGCGACAACGCAGCCCGCCGTGCTGAGCGGCTCGGCGATTGCCGTGCCCGATAACTACAGCGCCGATGCCGCCGAGCAGATTTTCAGGCAAGGCGGTAATGCGGTCGACGCGGCCGTTGCGATCGCCTTTACGCTTGCGGTCACGTTTCCGGATGCGGGCAATATCGGCGGCGGCGGTTTTATGACGTTGTATATGGACGGCAAGCCTTACTTTCTCGACTATCGCGAGCGCGCGCCGCTTGCCGCGACCACAAACATGTATCTCGACGACAAGGGCGAGGTCATCAAGGATATGAGCCTTATCGGCTATCGCGCGGTGGGCGTGCCCGGCACCGTCGAAGGCATGTGGGAAGCGCAGCGCCGCTTCGGCAAGCTCCAGTGGAAGCAGGTGCTTGCGCCGGCCATTCACTATGCGCGCGACGGCTTCGAAGTCAGCCAGCCACTACAGCAGCGGCGCGACGAAGCGGAGAAAAACTTCGCGGGCAAGACCAATTTCGATACGTATTTCGGCGGTTTGAAACAGGGCGCCCACTTCAGGCAGCCCGATCTGGCCGCGGTGTTGCAGCGTATTGCCGATCAGGGCGCGAAGGATTTCTATTCGGGCAAGACCGCCGATCTGATCGCAGCCTCGATGCGCGGTCACGGTCTGATTACGAAGGCCGATCTCGAACAATACAAGGCCGTATGGCGTGAGCCGGTGCAGGCCGATTGGAACGGCTATCGTGTGATTACCGCGCCGCCGCCGAGTTCGGGCGGCGTCGGTCTCGTGCAGCTGTTGAAGATGAAGGCCGATCTCGCGCCCGACTTCAAGGGCGTGCCGCTCAATTCCGCGCAGTATGTGCATCTGATCGCGGAGATCGAGAAGCGCGTGTTTGCGGATCGCGCGCAGTATCTCGGCGATCCCGACTTCTATCAGGTGCCGGTCGCGCAGTTGATCGACGATGCGTATCTCGCGAAGCGTGCGGCCGAGGTCAATCCCGTTACGCCTTCGGATACGGCGAGCATTCAGCCGGGCCTCGGCACGTCGATGCCGGAGAAGTCCGAGACCACGCACTATTCGGTGGTCGACAAATGGGGCAATGCGGTTTCGAATACGTATACGCTCAACGGCGCGTTTGGCTCGGGTGTCGTGGTGGATCGCGCCGGTATCGCGCTCAACGACGAGATGGACGACTTTTCCTCGAAGCCCGGCGTCGCGAATGCATTTGGCGTGGTGGGCGCCGATGCGAATGCGATCGAGCCGAAAAAGCGGCCGCTATCGTCGATGGACCCGACGATCCTGACGAAAGACGGCAAGGTCGCGCTCGTCATCGGCACGCCGGGTGGCTCGCGTATCTTTACGTCGATCTTCCAGGTCATCAACAATATCTACGACTACGATATGCCGCTGCCCGATGCGGTTGCCGCGATGCGTTTCCATCATCAGCTATTGCCAGCGAATACGATTTTCTGGGAGCCGTATAAGCCGATCGAGGGCGAACTCGCGAAGCAGATCGAAGCGAAGGGCTATACGCTGGAAGGACAGGATTTTGTCGGCGATATTCAGGTGATCCAGGTCAATGGCAATAGGCCGGAAGCGGCAACGGATCCGCGCGGGCGAGGGGTGGCGCGGGTGGTTCAGTAGAGGGTGTTGGGGGTTGCGGTTTGCCTATTCCTGGTCGACTTCGGGCCACAAGCGTGGGAATAGAAAGCGAAGGCTTTTTAGTGGGAGTCCAAAGGAAAGATCACCGCGATGCGAAGGCGAATCGAGCAGACCGATATCGAGTAGGGAGCGCGTAATCCGGCGCGCCAGAACATCGCTTACGCCGAGCATCTGATTGAATTCCGCGCGCGTGACTGCGCGGCGCGTCGCCACGAATTCCATAGCCAGTGCTGATGCTTCTGGTTTGATAACCGATTTTTCCGAACCGATCATCCATGGATTGGAATCGAAATATCGCAATAGATCGTGCAGGCGATCCGCAATGCCGTCGAATCCGGTCATGCGGACCATAAAGCTGACCTGGTCCAGGCAACAGTCCAGAAAGAACTGGGCGAACTGCACCAGGCCTTCCTGAGAGAGTGTGCCCCGGCCATCGAGATCATTACGGCGCCGCTGATCGGCCTCGCTTAATCTGACATAGTACTGCTCATGTTCTCGCGCAAGGCCACGAAGCGGGGACCATAAACCGTGCGTCAAATCGGCTGCACGCAGGGCGAGATGCGAATGCAGGCGCGCGACCCGGCCATTGCCGTCCGCAAACGGGTGAATCCATGCCAACCGATGATGCGAGCAGGCAATGCCGATCAGCTGGTAATCCTTGATTCGTATGCGCGCATATCGAGTGGACCAGGCATCGAGTAGCGGCTCGATCATCTCGGGCTCCGGCGCCAGATGCCGGCCTACCGTGACATCCGCCTGGCGAAGCTTGCCGGGTTCAATCGGCTCGCCCTCGCTGGTAAAGCGCTCGTCGACCGGCAGATAGGAAAAGAACCGGTTGTGAATGGCGGCAAGCCGTGCGGGTTCGAACAGGGCGGATACCCCGAGCGAAAACCACTCTTCTTCAAGCGTGGTTTCCGTTGCGATATGCGCCAGCGCAAGGCGCTGTTTTTTGCGTTCGGCCATATCGGCGGAATAGTTCCGCTTGAGCGCGGCCTCGATTCGGGCAGGCGTCGTGTGCTGGCCTTCGATCTTGTTTGTGTAGTACGAATTCATTGCCCGCAATTGCGGCACGAGCGCAGCGGCAAGTGGCGTTCCGCTTACGGCAAGCAGCTTTTGTGACGAATCGACGAGTTCGGCGGTGCGTTCGAGCAGCGGATCGAGTACGCGCTCCTCGGGAAACAATGGTTCGAACGAAACGACGGTCGTCATAACAGAAAATACGGTTCTATGTAGGGTTTAATGTCCTCGATTATATATCGCAACTAATTGGTTTATAAGGGTTAATTTATTTTTATGTAGGGTTTAATGTAGGGTTCGATGTAGAGTGCCCCAGCCCTACCCAGGGGCCGGCCGCGGCGCGGCCAACCCTTTTCCTCACCCCGCCTGCTCCACCGGCGTCAACGTCAGTTCCACCCGCTGCGCGCCGCGCAGCACGGTCACGCTGACTGGCCTGTCGATACGCGAAGCGTCGAGCGTACGTTGCAGGCTATCCACGTCCTGCACCGGCTGTGAGTCGATCGCGACAATCGTATCGTCGGTGCGCAAGCCGCCGAGCGCGGCCGGGCTGCCCTTGACGATTTCCATTACATGCACGCCGCTTTGCGCGCTAAGCCCGAAATAGCGCTGCATACGTCGCGACAGCGGCATGGTCGTGCCGGCCACGCCGATATACGCGCGCCGTACGCGGCCATAAGCAAAGATCTGCATGATGACCCATTTGGCGGTATCGATTGCCGTCGCAAAGCAGATTGCCTGCGCGCCGGGGATGATCGCCGTATTGACGCCGATAACCTGGCCCGCCGAATTGATAAGCGGGCCGCCCGAATTGCCGGGATTGAGCGCGGCGTCGGTCTGGATCACGTCGTAGATCATGCGGCCGGAATTCGAGCGCAGCGAACGGCCCAGTGCCGAGACTACGCCGGTCGTGACGGTCTGCTGAAGGCCGAGCGGATTGCCGACCGCAATCGCAATCTGCCCGACGCGCAGCTTCGACGATTCGCCAAGCTCGACATGCGGCAGCGGCTCCGGCGAACCGATGCGCAGCACGGCGAGATCGCTGCCGGGGTCGTCGCCGACCAGATCGGCGTCGAATTTCGCGCCGTCGGCAAGCGTCACCTGAATATGCGTCGCGCCATGCACGACATGGCTATTGGTCAGCAGATAGCCGTCCGGCGTAAATAAAAAACCCGAGCCTGTGCCGCCGCGCGCGCCGCGGCTGTGCCCGGACGGCTCGCCCGGCAGGCGGCGTTCGACGGCGATAAAGGCGACCGCCTGCTGGACGCGCTCGAGCGCGCCGATCACGGTGCGCGAATAGGCGTCGAGCAGGGCAGTGTCGTCGCTAAGCGGTTCGGTGGATTGGGGCCCGGGGGCGTCGGATGCGGCGCTCGACAGGTCATCGATAAAGCGGGGGCGGCTTCCCATGGCGATGCTCCGGATAGGCGGGCCCAAAGATGCGGGGCGCGCCGAGGATTTTTCAAGGGCGCGCGCATGGGGATGGGACGGCGGCGTGTGAGACACTTGCCGCATGCCGGCGGTTGGGTGCGGGCTCGCGAATTCGAGGTTGATTCGAGGTTAATTCGAGGTTAAGTGGGGCGTGCTGGACCGATATCGATAGTGTGGTCTCCATGCCTATGCCGCTGCGCTTTATCGATAAAAAGGAGACGCTTTATGCCCGCAACTGCTTCCTCGTCATCGTCGCAAACCGCTTCTTCCGAACCGCGGATCGAATCGCTGAGTGCGATTACGCTGGCCACCGGCGATATGCGGCGCGCCGTGCCGTTCTACGAAGCGCTCGGTTTTCCGCTTAAATTCGGCGGCCCGCAGGAGACGTTTACATCGTTCGCATTCGGCGGGACCTATCTGAATCTGATTGCCGATGCTCGCGCGCCGGTCAACTGGTGGGGGCGCGTGATTATCTATGTATCGGATGTCGACGCGCTCTATCGCAAAGTACTCGCGGCGGGATTGCAGCCATCGTTCGCGCCATCCGACGCGCCTTGGGGCGAGCGCTATTTTCATCTCACCGATCCGGATGGCCACGAACTGAGTTTTGCCCGGCCGCTAGGCTAGTGGCGGCGTTTGCGATTAGGCTGGCGACTCCATCCAGCCGCTGATCCGGCTATCGGATCGGCGGCCGAATTTGCCGCCGGGAACCGCGCAAAACTCGCTATCCTCGCTATCATGAGTCGCACCGATGCATCGGCAATCTTACGATGCGGTAACAAGGATGACACCTTCTACTCCGATAATCGAGCAACTGCGTCCGCGCCGCGCTTGCCGCTGCGCGCCAATCCATTTCTGTTGCGAGGAGAGCCGCAATGAAAGAGCTTGACCCGAGATCCGAAGCCGAAGTCATGGCGGAGCGGCAACGCCGTTTCGAAGAGGACCTCATCGATGCCTATGACGAAGAGCTCGAAATGGAAGTCGATGACCGCATTATCGACGGCCCGGACAGCTTTACGCCCGAGCATCGCGAGGCGCGCAAGCAGTACTTCCGCGAGCTATTCCGCTTGCAGGGCGAACTGGTCAAGCTACAGGACTGGATCGTGCAGACCGGCCATCGGGTCGTCGTGATCTTCGAGGGGCGCGACGCGGCCGGCAAGGGCGGTGCGATCAAGCGCATTACGCAGCGGCTTAATCCGCGCGTCTGCCGCGTCGCTGCGCTGCCCGCGCCGAATAACCGCGAGCGCACGCAATGGTATTTCCAGCGCTATGTCTCGCATCTGCCCGCGGGCGGCGAGATGGTGCTGTTCGACCGTAGCTGGTACAACCGCGCGGGTGTCGAGCGCGTGATGAATTTCTGCACCGATGAAGAGTACGAAGAGTTTTTCCGCTCGGTGCCGGAGTTCGAAAAGATGCTCGTGCGCAGCGGCGTGCAGATTATCAAATACTGGTTTTCGATTACCGACGAAGAGCAGGAAATCCGCTTCCAGAACCGCATTCACGATCCGCTCAAGCAATGGAAGCTGAGTCCGATGGACCTGGAAAGCCGGCGCCGTTGGGAAGCGTATACGCAGGCCAAGGAAGTGATGCTGCAGCGCTCGCATATTCCCGAGGCGCCGTGGTGGGTCGTGCAGGCCGTCGACAAGAAGCGCGCGCGCCTGAACTGTATTCAGCATCTGCTGAGCCAGGTGCCGTATCACGAGATCGAGCATGCGCAGATCGATTTGCCGTCGCGCGTCTATCACGAAGACTATAGCCGTCAGCCGGTGCCGCAGACGATGATCGTGCCCGAGGTGTATTGAGGAGCGATTGGCGGTATCAAATAGCAGGGCAAAAAAAAGCGCGGTACGTTTTCTACGTACCGCGTTTTTTTATTGGCGAAGCCGGCGGTTGCAGCAACCGCCGGCCTGGACACTCAAGCTTAGAACACCGTCCGGAACAGCCAGTACAGACCCGCGGCGAGCGCGATCGAAGCGGGCAGCGTCAGCACCCATGCGAGGATCAGGCTGCGCACCGTGCTCCATTGCAGACCCGAGCCATTGGCCGCCATCGCGCCGGCCACGCCGGACGAGAGCACATGGGTCGTCGAAACCGGCAGGCCGTATACGTCGGCGGCGCCGATCGTCACCATTGCCACGACTTCGGCCGCCGCGCCCTGGCCATAGGTCAGATGCTGCTTGCCGATCTTTTCGCCGACCGTCACGACGATGCGCTTCCAGCCAACCATCGTGCCGAGCCCCAGCGCGATCGCGACCGCCACCTTGACCCATGTCGGAATGAACTTGGTGGCGTGATCGATCTGCGTTCTGAAGTTGCCGATCACCTTCGCATGCTCCGGCGCGAACTGCGGCTGGTTGGCCTTCTGCATCAGGCGGATCGCTTCGGACGTGACATACATATTGTTGCGCACGTTATCGACGATACCTTGCGGCACCGCGGCCATCGAGCCCGATGAGCCGACCTGGCTGCCGATCTGCGCGGTCAGCTGTTGCAGCGCGGGCAGCGTGGCCGGCGTCAGATGGCGTGTGCGTACGAACTCTTCGACATCGGCACGCGGATTCGCGGAGGGCGCCGCGCCCTGCGTATAGTTCGCGAGCGTCGTCGCGGTTTGCTGCGCGACGGCGACGAAGTTCTGCGTCTGCTCGGCGGTGACCGCCTTGTTTAGCGCATAGGCGGTCGGCACCGTGCCGATCAGGATCAGCATGATGAGGCCCATGCCTTTCTGGCCGTCGTTCGAGCCGTGTGCGAACGACACGCCCGTGCAGGTCAGAATCAGCAGACAGCGAATCCAGAACGGCGGCGGCTCCTTGCCCTTCGGCTCGGCATAGAGCGCCGGCACGCGCACGACCGCTTTCAGGATCAGCAGCAGCAGGCCGGCGAGCAGAAAGCCCACGATCGGCGAAAACAGCAGCGACTTGCCGACGCCGAGCGCCTGGTTCCAGTCGACGCCGCTCGTGCCGCTCGCACCGTGCATCATCTGATTCATCAGGCCCACGCCGATGATCGAGCCGATCAGCGTATGCGAACTCGACGACGGCAACCCGAAATACCAGGTGCCGAGATTCCAGATGATCGCGGCGATCAGCAGTGCGAACACCATCGCAAAGCCCGCGCTGCTGCCGACCTGCAGGATCAATTCGACCGGCAGCAGTTGCAGGATGCCGAACGCGACCGCGCCGCTCGACGTCAGCACGCCGAGAAAATTCCACGCGCCGGACCAGACGACCGCGAGGTTCGGTGTCAGCGAGTGGGTATAGATCACGGTGGCGACCGCGTTGGCCGTATCGTGAAAGCCGTTGACGAACTCGAAGCCGAGCGCGATCAGCAGTGCGATAGCGAGCAGCAGATACGGCAGGAACGAGCTTTCGCGAACGGGTTGCAGATCGTCGAGCAGATTGACGGCGC
Organism: Paraburkholderia sp. Ac-20336; assembly: GCF_017105025.1. NCBI lineage: Bacteria > Pseudomonadati > Pseudomonadota > Betaproteobacteria > Burkholderiales > Burkholderiaceae > Paraburkholderia > Paraburkholderia sp. Ac-20336. Next base: position 110,460 of record NZ_JAAGPS010000003.1, read on the forward strand.
AATAGACGACGCCGGCGCCGAGCAGGGCGAGAAAGATAAACAGGCCGAAATTGCGCCCTTTGCCGCTAGCAGCGCCTGGTTGCGGATACGAGAGTTCCGGCATGACATGAGCCCCAAAAAGTGAGTCGCAGAGTTTCCGATGCTGCTTTCTTTACATGTCGTAATAATGACAATTTCGTGACGGCACTACAGGGTCTGCTTAACGAAGGCGTGGCAGTCGCTACGTGGCGGTGCGCCGCGCCGGAAAAGGGGTTTTCCCGCATGGCGGACGCAAGCGCACGGATGTCCGAAGCGAACCGGGCCGGCGGCCCGTTACGACGTGCTGGTGCTGCGTTGACCGGAGAAGCCCGCGTGTGGAGCGAAACCCTCGTGGTTTGCGGCTCGTGGTGCGCGGTGATGATGGCGTGCTGCGCGGCTCGACGATTGCGCCGCCCGCGTATAGATCAAGATAGACGCTCGCGACACGCGGCGCCATCGTGCTGCAAGGAAGAGTGTACGGGTATGGATGCGCGTGGGAAATATTTGCGGGCGTTTTTATGCGTATCGGGGGTATCGAATGGGTTGCATACCCGCTGAGTCCCCTTTTTGCTACCCTCGAAGTAACGTCGTGTTGCGGGGGAGTGTCGATGAAGCAAGACAGCGGGACAACCAGCCAACTGGCGCAGGACGCTTCGGCGCAGCAGGCATTTGCATCCTATGCCAGGCCGCTGATCGGCGAGGCGATCGAACTTGCCGAGGCGGTGCATCAGGACCCGTCGCCCGAAGCGCTGCACGAGCTGCGCGTATCGTTGCGGCGCTTGCGCTCATTGTGGTGGGCCTTCGCGCCGTTGCTCGACGAGGGCGAGAATGCACGCCAGCGCGCGGTCTATCAGTTTCTCGCGAGCGCGGCCGGCAAGACGCGCGACTGGGACATCCTGATCGAATTGCTCGCGCGGAACCGCAGCGCGAGGGAACTGATACCCAAACTCGAGGAAGCACGCGGCGAAACGCTTGCGGTTAGCCGCCAAACGCTTCTGAATGCGGACGTCAAGCATCTGCTGCGCGATGCATTCACGCGCACGACGGCGGAACTGAATACCGCGCACGCACCGCGTATTGCGCTGCGTCAATTTGCGTTCAAGCGCGTCAGCGCATCGAAGCGGTCGATGAAAAAGCGCGTCAAACGCGCAAGCCGCGCAAAGCGCTCCGATTACGCGGCTTTTCACGATGTCAGGAAAGCGGGCAAGAAACTGCGCTATCTGTTCGAGTTTTTCGGGCCGGTTCTGAAGGGCGGCCAGAAGCGCACGCTCAAGCGTTTAAAGCGCATCCAGAAATGCTTCGGCGAGCTGAACGACACGGTCGCAAGCGAGGCGCTGTTGCGCGACAATGCCGCATTGCTGGCCGGCGCCGGCGATTTCGACGGCGCGCTGCAGTGGCTCGATAAGGAGCGCAAGCGCCATTTGCGCGCGGTGGCCGGATTGCTGCGCTGATCGCACGCGCTTACGCAGTGCGATGCAGTGCGACGCAGTTCGGCTCGCCGACGCCGCGCGGGCCTGCCAGATTCGAAGCATGACCGGGGTGTAGGCCGCGGCGCAACGACGCCGCGGCGGAATCGTCCGCGAAAGGAGAGTTGATGAGCGTGGCATGGCGGACGCTGCTGTGGCGGTTGCATACGATGTTTCATCTCGGCAGGGCCGCCATGACGCGCTACCTCGGCAACCGGCCATGGCTCGCCGGCGTGGCGGGCACGCTGGTCGCCACGCTCATGGCGGTGCTGACGCTATTGACGCTCGACGCGGGCCGCACCGAAACGCTCGATCATGCGCGGCAGACCTCGCGCAATCTCGTCTCGATCATTTCCGCCGATCTCGCGCGCAACGTCGAAATCTACGACCTGTCGCTGCAATCGATGGTGGACGGCGCGCGCAATCCGGTTATCTCGGCATTGCCCGTCAAGGTGCGACGCTCGCTGCTGTTCGAGCGCGCGACCACCGCGCCCTATCTCGGCGGCGCCTATCTGATCGGCGCCAATGGCGCAGTCATGGTCGCGCAATACGACGACGCCCACCCCGCGGTTCGTCTTGACGACCGCGATTATTTTCAGGCGCAGCAGCGCAATCCGGCGGCCGGCCTGTTTTTCTCGCATCCTTACCGCTCGCGGCTGCGCGACAACAAACTGTCGATTGCGCTGACGCGGCGCATCAACGACGAGCAGGGCGGCTTTGCCGGTATCGCGCTGATCGCGATTCGCATCGAGTATTTCCAGCATCTGATCGATCGCGTCGATCCCGGCAAACAGGGCTCGGTGTTTATCGCGATGAGCGACGGCACGCTGCTTGCGCGCAAGCCGTTTGTCGCGCGCGATATCGGCGCGAGCATCGCGAAGTCGCTCTCCTTTCAGACGATGGCGACGCACGACGCCGGGACCTATCTGTCGGTCGCGGCCGTCGACGGCGTGCGCCGCATCTATAGCTACGCGCATGTACCGGGCACGCCGCTGATCGCGGTGGTGGCGCCCGCCGTCGACGACGTGCTCGAGCCGTGGCGGCACCGCACCGAGATTGCCGTTGCGCTGACGTTCGTATTCGGCGGCGTCTTCGTTTTCGTGTCGTGGCTGCTGGCGTTTGCATTGCGCGACAAGCAGCGCGCGCAGGCCGCGCTGGTGCGGCTTGCCGCGACCGATCCGCTGACGCGGCTCAGCAATCGCCGCGTGCTCGACAAACGGCTCGACGAAGAATGGGGACGCGCGCGGCGCGAGCAGCAGCCGTTGTCGGTGCTGTTTGTCGATATCGATCACTTCAAGCGCTTCAACGATACCTATGGTCATGCGAGCGGCGACGAAACGCTGATCGCGGTGGCCCGTTGCATCTCGTCGGTTGCGCGGCGCCCAGCCGATCTGGTCGCACGCTATGGCGGCGAGGAGTTCGTGGTGCTGCTGCCGGACACGACGGCGCAGGGCGCCTTCGAGGTTGCCGAGCAGATTCGCCGCAAGGTGGCAAGCCTGGCGATCGAGCGCGGGCACGATACGCCGCTTGCAGTGACGGTGAGCGTCGGTTGCGCGAGCGCGATGCCCGCGCATGGCGGCAGCGCGCTCGAATTGCTGGCTACCGCCGATCAGCAGTTGTATATCGCCAAGGAGCAGGGACGCAATCGCACGAGATCGGCGCAATGGGACGAGTGCGCGGCGACGCAGGGGACGTAGGTATCGGTGCTTTGTGCGGCAAGGCATGTGGCGCAAAGCAAAGCGCATGCGGGGCTGAAGCGGCGCTGGTGCGGCCCTTGTGTCGTTGTGGCCGTGCCGCGTGGCTTCGCGATTGCCGCCGTGCGGCGCGGTGCGCCTCGATGCGCTTGAAGCCGCTTCAATCCGCTTGAGCCTGTGTGAGCCTGCTTGAGCCCGCCTGACCTTGCTTTACCCCCGCCTGACTCCGCTTCAACTTGCCCTGACGCGGCTTACACGCGGCGCGCTGCGTGGCGCGAAACCGCGCAGCGTGATCGCATCCTGCGTGTCGCCGCGCGAGCGCGGCATCTTCGTGGCCGCCGCAATCTGTCCATCCTTATGCGCCGGCAAGCCGACCGGAAAGCCGCGCCGCTGCCATGCGTCGAGCCCGCCGCGTAGCGCTCGAATCCGCGTATAGCCGTTGCTGCGCATCCGTTGCGAGACGTCGAGCGCGGTCGCGCTGTCCGGGCAGATGCAGTAGATCACCATGTCGTGCGTACGCAGCGCGCCGTCGAGCTGCTCGGGCGAATGCGGATCGAGCGCGAGCGCGCCGGGGATGCCGTGCGTCGAGTCGAGCAGCGGCGCGCCGGGCCGGGCATCGAAGACTTGCGACGGCGCCATGCGGCGCCAGCCGCGCGCGATTTTCGGCGCGGGCCGCGCGGGTTGCATGGATGACTGCAGCGAGGCTTGCAGCGAGGCTGCGCGCGCGAGCCGCCGCCCCCGGTCGCGCGCATACAGGCGATACAGCAGATACGCGAGCGCCGCGGCGAGCAGGAGATCGGCGAGCGTGCCGCCGCGCGATTCGACGAACGCGCGCAGCATATGCAGCTCTCTTTGGACCGCCGCGCCGCCCAGCAGCCAGAACGTCGCCCAGCCGAGCGCGCTCATGACATCCCAGAGCGCGTAGATGCGGGCATCGACGGCGGTCGTGCCCATCAGCGGCGGGGTGATGAGGCCGAGCCCCGGTACGAACTTCGAGATCGACACGAGCGGCACGCCATAGTGCTCGAAGAGCGAGCGCGCCATGTCGAGCCGCGTATCGACGGCCGGCGACAGACGGCCGAGCGCTGCCAGCAGCTTGCGGCCATAGAGACGGCCCGCGGCGAACCAGGCGCCGTCGCCGAGCACTGCGCCGAGCACGGCCGCGCCGAGCACCGGCCAGAACGACAACGTGCCGGCGGCGATCGCCGAGCCCGCGAACAGCAGCACCGGGACCGCGGGAATCGGCATGCCGAGGCGCGTCAGCAAGACATTGGCGAATACGATTGCGCCGCCCCAGGTGGAAATCGCCGACGACGGAAGCTCTACCAATTGAGGCGCTCCTGTTCCTGCGGTTGGGCTGATGCTGCCGGGGCGGCTGGCCCTGGCCGGCTTCACTTGACCGGCTTCAGCGGCCAGCTTCAGTGGTCAGCGTCAGGGGCCGCGACGGCCTGCAAGGCAAGGCTCGGGCATTCGGAAGAAGTCTCGAGCCCTGATCCCGCTCACGTATTCGGCACCGCCATTCCGCCGGGGCTGCCGACGATCGACAGAAACTCGCGGCGCGTCGACGGATCGGTGCGGAACGTGCCGAGCATGCGCGAGGTGACCATCGTGACGCCGGCCTTATGCACGCCGCGCGTCGACATGCACTGGTGCGCGGCTTCGAGAATCACGCCGACGCCGGCCGGTTGCAGCACGTCGTTCAGCGTATCGGCGATCTGCACGGTCATCTTTTCCTGGATCTGCAGACGCTTCGCGAATGCATCGACGAGCCGCGCGAGCTTCGAGATGCCCACCACGCGATGCTGCGGCAGATAGGCGACGTGCGCGCGGCCGATGATCGGCACCATATGGTGCTCGCAATAGCTTTCGAAGCGGATGTCCTTCAGCACGATCATTTCGTCGTAGCCGTCCACTTCGGAGAAGGTGCGGGCGAGGATTTCGCGCGGATCGGTCTGGTAGCCCGCGAAGAACTCCTCGTACGAGCGGACCACGCGCGCGGGCGTGTCGAGCAGCCCTTCGCGGCGCGGATCGTCGCCGGCCCAGCGCAACAGCACGCGCACGGCGGCTTCAGCTTCTTCGCGGCTCGGGCGGGGCTCGGCCGCTGCGGTTTTGGTCTTTTTTGCCTTGCTGCTGGTCATGCGTCGTTCCTCCTGGATCGCGCGGCGACGCTGCGCGTGGCGCGCGGGGTCAGTCACTGCGGCCATTGTTCCATGTTTGCGCGCAAAGGTGTCGAAGTTCCCGGCGGCGGTCAGAGCGCGCGAGGGAACCGCGTCGATTGCCGCGCGCCCGCGTGCGAAGCGGCACGCTTACTTTGGCCATTCGTCCATCGCGTCGTTGAAGAGCTCGGAGACCACGCCGCGCAGCCACGTGCCGCGCGGATCGTTATGAAACTTGCGATGCCAGTGTTGCCGCAGATCGAAGCGCGGCAACGGCAGCGGCGGTTCGACCAGCATGATCGACGCATGCTCGGAGACATAGGCGAAGCCGATCGCGTGCGGCACCGTCGCGAGCAGGTCGGTGCGCGCGAGGATAAACGGCAGGCTCATGAAGTGCGGCGTTTCGAGCACCGCGCGGCGGTTGATGCGCTTTTTCGCCAGATACTGTTCGAGCACTTCCTGGCTGCGTCCCTCGGAACGCACGACCGCGTGGCCCGAGGCCACGTACTGCTGGAGCGTGAGCGGCGCCTTCGCGAGCGGATGGCCGCTGCGCATCAGGCAGATGAAGCGGTGCGTGAAAAGCCGCTGCTGGAAAAAGTTATTGCCCGCGAGGTCCGGAAAATAGCCGACCGCGAGATCGACGTCGCCCGATTCGAGCCCGCGTTCCACCTGCGACGGCGACAGCGTGACCGAGCGCAGATTCGCGCACGGCGCGCGCTCGGCGAACAGTTGCAGAAGCCGCGGCAGAAACACGATTTCGCCGACGTCGGACAGCGCGATCGAAAACGTATGGGTGCTGGTGACCGGCTCGAAGTCCTGCACGTCGAGCATGCCTTTCTCGATGCGCAGGAGCGCGTCGCGCGCGGCGGGCAGGATCGCGAGCGCGCGCGGCGTCGGCTCCATGCCTTTGGAGGTGCGCACGAAGAGCGGATCGTCGAAGTATTCGCGCAGCCGGCCGAGCGCGGTGCTGACGCGCGGCTGGCTCACGCCGAGCTGCTCGGCGGCGCGGCTCACGTTGCGCGTGTCTTCCATCGCGACGAGGTAGGGGATCAGGTTCAGATCCAGCGGTGTCTCGGACATGCTCGGCTCGTTATCGGCTTGCGGGGCGGGCGGTCGGGCGGGCACGGGTGCGGCCCGGGTGTGGCCCGTTTGTGCCTATTCCGTATCGCTATAAAGGGTAGTTGAAAAATCGCCCGTAAGCATACTGGGAATAGCCGTTGGCGGTTTTTTCGCGCGCCGCGAAGCGCGCGTTGTCACGTGCCGCGACCTATGATGAAGGGGATTTCCCTGCCTTGACAATGCGGCCCAAGGGCAACCATAATCGCCGAATCGTTCGCTAAACGAATCACTGTTCATACAACGAACAAATCGACGGTGAACGAACCGAAGGCGCCAGCCCGCTCCCAACGTCGCGAGCCGTCGCCAGCATGCCCGGAGACTGTTCCGCGCGAGCCTTGCCGGTTACGGCGGTACGCTCGGCGGCACGTAGTGCCCCCAAAGGAAATTCGACATGATCAACAAGATTTTCGAGTCACTGCAGTCGGCGGTCGCCGATGTCCACGACGGCGCGACCGTCATGATCGGCGGCTTCGGCACGGCAGGGATGCCGTCGGAGCTGATCGACGCGCTTATCGAGCAAGGCGCGCGCGACCTGACCATCGTCAACAACAACGCCGGTAACGGCGACATCGGCCTCGCCGCGCTGCTGAAGACCAAGCGCGTGCGCAAGATCGTCTGCTCGTTCCCGCGCCAGAGCGATTCGTATGTGTTCGATGCGCTCTATCGCTCCGGCGAAATCGAACTCGAACTCGTGCCGCAAGGCAATCTCGCCGAGCGCATCCGCGCGGCGGGCGCCGGCATCGGCGGCTTTTTCACGCCGACCGCGTACGGCACCAAGCTCGCCGAAGGCAAGGAAACGCGCCTGATCGACGGCCGCCACTATGTGCTCGAAGCGCCGCTGCATGCGGACTTCGCGCTGATCAAGGCGTACAAGGGCGACCGCTGGGGCAACCTGATCTATCGCAAGACCGCGCGCAACTTCGGCCCGATCATGGCGAGCGCGGCGAAAACCGCGATCGTGCAGGTCTCGCAAGTCGTGCCGCTCGGCGGCCTCGACCCGGAAGAAATCGTCACGCCGGGCATTTTCGTGCAACGCGTGATTGAAGTGCCGCAAGCGGTGCATGCCCCGACGCCCAATCCTCACGACGCTGCTGCCTGATTCGGAGACCGACATGAAGAAACTGACCCGCGATGAAATGGCCAAGCGCGTTGCCCAGGATATTCCTGAAGGCGCTTACGTGAACCTCGGCATCGGCGTGCCGACGCTGGTGGCGAACCATCTCGCCACCGACAAGGAAATCTTCCTGCACAGCGAAAACGGTCTGCTCGGCATGGGCCCGGCACCGGCGAAGGGCGAGGAAGACGACGAACTGATCAACGCCGGCAAGCAGCACGTTACGCTGCTGACGGGCGGCGCCTATTTCCACCACGCCGATTCGTTCGCGATGATGCGCGGCGGCCATCTCGACTTCTGCGTGCTCGGCGCGTTCCAGGTGTCGGCGAAGGGCGACCTCGCGAACTGGCACACCGGCGCACCCGACGCGATTCCGGCTGTCGGCGGCGCGATGGACCTCGCGATCGGCGCGAAGCAGGTCTACGTGATGATGGAGCACCTGACCAAGCAGGGCGAAAGCAAGATCGCCGCCGAGTGCTCGTACCCGGTTACCGGTGTCGGCTGCGTGACCCGTATCTATACGGACCTCGCGATGATCGACGTGGCGAAGGAAGGCCTCGTGGTGCGCGAGATCTTCTCGGATATCGGCTTCGACGAGCTGGTGAAGCTGACCGGCGTGCCGATGACCGACGGCACGCAGTCCGCGCGCGCGGCCTGATGGCTGGCTGAGTGGTGCGACAGGGCCGGCGCCGATGGAGCAAACGCTTCGTTGGCGCCGGCCCGGCAATTTCGGCGGCATGCCCGCCGCGTTTGGCGCAAAATACACGGCGACGCGCAATCGTGCGAACCGGCGTGTCAGGCCACCTGATGCGGCCCTGCGCCGGGCGAGCGTGAGCGCGAAGCACGACATGACGTGCGCAGCCGGAGATTGCGACCGCGGCAACCGCGGCAAGCGCGCCGGCTCGCGTCAACGTTGAGCCGTTGCGCGCCACGCTCATTCTTCATCCCCGATTCCCTCGAACCCGACGTCACCATGCTCGACTCCAGCGCCCGTCTGACTGGCCTTCTTTGCGGCACGCAGCCGATGAACGACATCTGGGCGCCGCGTGCCACGCTGCAACGGATGCTCGACGTCGAAGCCGCGCTCGCGCGCGCTTCGGCCGCCCATCATGTCATTCCCCACACCGCCGTGCCTGCGATCGAGGCGGCCTGCCAGGCCGACCAGCTCGACGCCGACGCGCTCGCGCGCGATGCCGCGCTCGGCGGCAATCTCGCGATTCCGCTCGTCAAGCAACTGACCGCGCGCGTCAAGGCCGCCGATGCCGAAGCCGGCAAATACGTGCACTGGGGCGCGACGAGCCAGGACATTATCGATACGGCGACGGTGCTGCAACTGCGCGACACGTTCGATCTGCTCGACAGCGGTTTGCAAGCCACCTGCGACGCGGTCGCGACACTCGCGGCCACCCATCGCGCGACGCCGATGATCGGCCGCACATGGCTGCAACAGGCGCTGCCGATCACGCTCGGCCTCAAGTTCGCGCAATGGCTCGACGCGCTGCTGCGTCATCGCGAGCGGCTCGATGCATTGCGCGAGCGCGTGCTCGTGCTGCAATTCGGCGGCGCGGCCGGCACGCTCGCGAGTCTGCGCGAGGCGGCGCCGCAGGTTACGCAAGCGCTCGCGAAGGAACTCGGCCTTGCCGTACCGACCTTGCCGTGGCATACGCAGCGCGATCGCATCGCCGAAACGGCAGCGCTGTTCGGCATGCTGATCGGCACGCTCGGCAAGATCGCACGCGATATCTCGCTACAGATGCAGACCGAAATCGACGAGCTTGCAGAACCGGCCGCGGCCGGCAAGGGCGGTTCGTCGACCATGCCGCACAAGCGCAACCCGGTCGGCTGCGCGGCCGTGCTGACCGCCGCGACGCGCGCGCCGGGACTCGTCTCGACCGTGTTCGCGGGCATGGTGCAGGAGCACGAACGCGCGCTCGGCGGCTGGCAGGCCGAATGGGACGCGCTGCCGGACCTCGCGCGCCTCGCGGGCGGCGCGCTCGCGAATATCGAGCAGATCGCCGCCGGCCTGAATGTGAACGTGACGCGTCTCGCCGCGAATCTCGACGTCACGCACGGCCTGATTCTCGGCGAAGCGGTCATGCTCGCGCTCGGCGATTCGATCGGCCGGCTCGACGCGCACCATCTGGTCGAGCGCGCCTCGAAGGCGGCGATCCGCGACGGCAAGACGCTGTACGAGGTGCTGTCCGCCGACGCGGACGTCACCGCCCATCTTTCGGCCGAGCGCCTGCAAGCGCTGCTCGACCCCGCTCAATACGTCGGCCAGGCGCACGCATATGTGGACGCGGCGCTGGCGCTTCATTCCATGCGCGCGCAGCGCGCCCATTCCAAGGAGTAACCGGCATGCCCTACGCCGCAGTCAACGGCACCGAGCTTCACTACCGCATCGACGGCGACCGTCACGGCCACGCGCCGTGGATCGTGCTGTCGAATTCGCTCGGCAGCGATCTGTCCATGTGGACGCCGCAGGTCGCGGCGTTGTCGAAGCATTTCCGCGTGCTGCGCTACGACACGCGCGGCCACGGCCATTCGGAAGCGCCGAAGGGGCCGTACACGATCGAGCAACTGACCGGTGACGTGATCGGCCTGATGGATACGCTGAAGATCGCGCGCGCGCATTTCTGCGGCGTGTCGATGGGCGGCCTGACCGGCGTCGGTCTTGCCGCGCGTCACGGCGACCGCTTCGAGCGCGTCGTGCTGTGCAACACGGCCGCGCGCATCGGCTCGCCGGAAGTGTGGGTGCCGCGCGCCGCGAAGGCCCGCAACGAAGGCATGCTCGCGCTGGCCGACGCGGTGCTGCCGCGCTGGTTTACGGCTGACTTTATCGAGCGTGAGCCGATCGTGCTGGCGATGATCCGCGACGTATTCGTGCATACCGACAAGGAAGGCTATGCATCGAACTGCGACGCGATCGACGCGACCGACCTGCGCCCCGAAGCGCCCGGCATCAGGCTGCCGGCGCTCGTCATCAGCGGCACGCACGACGTTGCCGCGACGCCCGCGCAAGGCCGCGAACTGGCCCAGGCGATTCCGGGCGCGCGCTATGTCGAACTCGACGCCTCGCATATTTCCAACATCGAGAAGGCCGACGCTTTCACGAAGACCGTACTCGACTTCCTGACGGAGACGAAATGAACGACGAAGACCGCTACGAAGCCGGAATAGGCGTGCGCCGCGCAGTGCTCGGCAATGCGCACGTCGACCGCTCGCTTGCGAATCGCACCGAGCTGACCGAAGAATTCCAGAACTTTATCTCGCGCTATGCATGGGGCGAGATCTGGACGCGCGATGGCCTGCCGCGTCATACGCGCAGCCTGCTGACCATTGCGATGATGGTCGCGCTGAACCGCAACGAAGAACTCGCGCTGCATCTGCGCGCCGCGAAGAACAACGGCGTGACGCGCGAGCAGATCAAGGAAGTGCTGATGCAGAGCGCGATCTATTGCGGCGTGCCGGCAGCCAATTCGGCGTTCCATCTCGCCGACAAGCTGTTCCGCGAAGACGATGCCGCGGCGGCGGCAAAGCCTTAAGCGTATCGCAAGCCGCATCGCAATCTTCTGCTGATTGAAGATGAAGAACGCGCGCCGGGATGTTGTCCGGCGCGCGTTTTTTTATGCACGGCGGCGCCACTGCGGCGCGCCTACCTGGCGTTGCCGCATCCAGCAGGTTCCGCGACCCCACGCAACGAGTATTGGCCCGCCGCCACACACTGCACGCCCGTTCGCTTCGGCGTAGATTTTGTGTGGGTTGTGATGCGGGATGATTCACTGGTAGTGTCCTGCCTTTGACGCGGGCGCATGGTGCCGCACGCGCTGCAACGCCCGCCGACCGTGCCGACGCGCCCGCCGCTCGCACGCCTTTCGGCTGGCCGCCGAGGGTCGCAATGCTTTCGAATCTGCTGGTACAACTGGTCAACGGACTTGCCGATGCCTCGACGCTGTTTCTCGTTGCCGCCGGCCTGTCGCTGATCTTCGGCGTAACGCGCATCGTCAACTTTGCGCATGGCTCGTTCTATATGATCGGGATTTACGTCGCGTACAGCATCGCGAGCCGCTTCGGCCATACGGTGGCGGGCTTCTGGCTGTCGGTGCTGGCTGCCGCGCTGGCGGTCGCGGTGCTCGGCACGCTCGTCGAAATCGTGGTGCTGCGGCGTATCTATCAGGCACCCGAGTTATTCCATCTGCTCGCGACATTCGCGCTCGTGCTGATCTTTCGCGATGCCGCGCTCTGGCTGTGGGGCCCCGACGATCTGTTCGGCCCGCGCGCGCCGCATCTCGCCGGCGCGGTCGATTTTCTCGGCCATCCGCTGCCGACCTACGATATCGCGCTGATCGTCATCGGTCCGCTGGTGCTGCTGCTGCTCTGGTATGCGTTGACGCGCACGCGCTGGGGCACGCTCGTGCGCGCCGCGACGCAGGACCGCGAGATGCTCGGCGCGCTCGGCATCAACCAGGCGTGGCTGTTTACCGGCGTGTTTTTCGTCGGCGCGTTTCTCGCTGGGCTCGGCGGCGCGCTGCAAGGGCCGCGCATGTCGGCGAACCTGTCGCTCGATCTCGAGACGATCGGCAATGCGTTCGTGGTCGTCGTGGTCGGCGGCATGGGTTCGATTCCGGGGGCGTTTATCGCGGCGCTGCTGATCGCCGAGATCAAGGCGCTATGCATCGGCATCGGCCATGTGACGCTGTTCGGCGTGGGCCTGTCGCTGAGCCGTTTTACGCTCGTCGCGGAGTTTGTCGTGATGGCGGTCGTGCTCGTCGTGCGGCCGTGGGGACTGCTCGGCCGCGCGAGCGTCGCGGTGCGCGGCATGGGCGCGCCGGAAGCGCCGCTGCGTCCCGCGAGCAGGCGCGTGAAGTGGCTCGCCGCGCTCGTGTTGCTGGTTCTCGCGCTCGCGCCGCTCGCGGCCGGGGCGTTTCCGTATATGCCGGTGCTGCTCGTCGAAATCCTGATCGCGGTGCTGTTCGCGGCGAGCCTGCATTTCATCATGGGGCCGGGCGGCATGCATTCATTCGGCCATGCCGCGTATTTCGGGCTCGGCGCATACGGCGCCGCGCTGTTTCTCAAGGTGCTCGATCTGCCGATGGAAGCCGCGCTGCTGCTCGGCCCGTTGCTTGCCGTGCTTGGCGCGCTTGTATTCGGCTGGTTCTGCGTGCGCCTCTCGGGCGTCTATCTCGCGATGCTCACGCTCGCGTTCGCGCAGATCGTCTGGTCCGTCGTATTCCAGTGGGACGACGTGACGGGCGGCAGCAATGGCGTGCTCGGCTTATGGCCGTCGAACTGGCTGGCGTCGCCGCTTGCCTACTATTACCTGACGCTCGTTTGTGCCGCGCTCGGTGTGTGGCTGTTGCGCCGCATGCTGTTTTCGCCGCTCGGCTATGCGATGCGCGCGTCGCGCGATTCCGTGCTGCGCGCCGAGGCGATCGGCATCGATGCCAGGCGCGTGCAGTGGGCCGCGTTCGTGATCGCGGCGCTGTTCTGCGGGCTCGCCGGTTCGCTGTATGCGTTCTCGAAGGGCACTATCTCGCCGGAAGTCATCAGCGTGAGCCGTTCGGTCGACGGTCTCGTGATGGTGCTGCTCGGCGGCTTGCAAACGCTGAGCGGGCCGCTCGTCGGCGCGGCGGTATTTACGTGGTTGCAGGATACGGTCGCGCGGCAGACCGACTACTGGCAGGCGCTGCTCGGCGTCGCGATCCTGCTGCTCGTGATCGCGTTTCCGCAGGGCATGGTCGGCTTCGTTCGCGAGCGTTTCGGCGATGCGAGCCTCGATCATGCCGATGAAAACAGCGGCGGCACGTCACCCGCGCAGCGCACCGAAGCGGTCAAGGAGGGCCTATGAGTCTGCTGCGCGTGAGCGGCCTGTCGAAATCGTTCGGCGGCGTCAAGGCCGTCGACGACGTTTCCTTCGCTCTCGAAGCCGGTCAACTGCTGGCGCTGCTCGGGCCCAACGGCGCGGGCAAATCGACCTGCTTCAATATGGTCAACGGACAGTTGCCGCCGTCGTCGGGCTCGATTCTTCTCGACGGGCACGAACTGGCCGGCATGCGTCCGCGCGATATCTGGCGGCTTGGCGTGGGCCGCACGTTCCAGATTGCCGCTACGTTCAATTCGATGACGGTGCTCGAAAACGTGCAGATGGCGCTCGTGTCGCGCGAGAAAAAGACCTTCAGTATATGGAGGCCGGCGCGCTCGCGTTATGCCGACGAAGCGTTCGCGCTGCTCGAACAGGTCGGCATGACCGCGCACGCGAGCCGCGCATGCGGCGTGCTCGCGTATGGCGACGTGAAGCGCGTCGAACTCGCGATCGCGCTCGCGAACCGTCCAAAGCTGTTGCTGATGGACGAACCGACGGCCGGCATGGCGCCGCAGGAGCGCCACGAATTGATGGCGCTGACCAAACGGCTCGTTATCGAGAACGGGATCGGCGTGCTGTTTACCGAGCACAGCATGGACGTGGTGTTTGCCTACGCCGATCGCATGATCGTGCTCGCGCGCGGCAAGCTGATCGCCGAGGGCGATGCGCAGACGATCCGCAACGACGCACGCGTGCAGGAAGTCTATTTCGGCACCGGCAAGACGTTCCGGCCGCAGGCGCCGTTGCTTCACGCAGCAGGTGGCGCGAACGGCCACGGTCGAGACGAAGGGGTGCGGCAATGAGCGAACCGATGCTGAAGGTAGCCGGCCTCAACGCGTTCTATGGCCGCGCGCATATCCTGTTCGACGTCGATCTCGAAGTCGGCCGCGGCGAAGTCGTCGCGCTGCTCGGCCGCAACGGCGCGGGTAAATCGACGACGATGAAAGCGATCATGGGGTTGCTGCCGCGCCGTCGCGGCGAAGTGACGTTTCGCGGCCAGAATATCGGCGCGCTGCCGCCGCACAGGATCGCGCGCATGGGCGTCGGCTTCGTGCCCGAGGACCGCCGCCTATTCGCCGATCTGAGCGTGATGGAAAATCTCGATACGGGCCGCCAGCCACCGCGCGAAGGCGCGCCGCAATGGACGCCGGACAAGCTGTTTCGCCTCTTTCCGAATCTCGGCGAAATGCCGAAGCGCCCAGGCGGACAGATGAGCGGCGGCGAGCAGCAGATGCTCACGGTATCGCGCACGCTGATGGGCAATCCTTACCTGGTGTTGCTCGACGAACCGTCCGAAGGCGTCGCGCCCGTGATCGTCGAGCAGATGGCGAACATGATTCTCGAACTGAAGCGCGAGGGACTCTCTATTCTGTTATCCGAACAGAATCTGCATTTCGCCGAACTGGTCAGCGATCGCGCGTACGTGCTTGAAAAAGGGCAGATCCGTTTCGGCGGCACGCTCGGCGAGCTTGCGCAAAACGATACGGTCAGGCGTGCATGTCTAAGCGTATGAGTCGGCGTATGAATGCGCGTATGAAGCGATACGGTACGATGCCGGCTTGTTGCGGCGAGTATCGCCTCGGTTGCCGCGCCGCCCGCCACCCGAATACCGGAAAAAACCCGCAATCCTTCAGACAACGGAGAAACGCATGACCACGCGCGCAGGATGGATCTCTCGCCTCATGGTGTCGGCCGCGTGCTCGTTTGCCGCATTCGGCGCGAGCGCACAGCAGACCATCAAAATCGGCGAGATCAATAGCTACAAGGCGCAACCCGCCTTTCTCGGACCTTACCGCAACGGCTGGACTCTCGCGCTCGAACAGGTGAACGCGGCGGGCGGCGTGCTCGGCAAGCCGCTCGAAGTGATTTCGCGCGACGACAACGGCAACCCCGGCGATACGATTCGCGTTGCGCAGGAGCTGATTGCGCGCGAGCAGGTGCAACTGCTGTTCGGCGGTTATCTGTCGAATACGGGCCTCGCGCTCACCGACTTTGCGAAGCAGAAGAAGATGTTCTTCCTTGCCGCCGAACCGCTGACCGACAAGATCGTCTGGGCCGACGGCAATCAATACACGTACCGTCTGCGTCCGTCGACCTATATGCAGGTTGCGATGCTCGTGCCGGAAGCGGCGAAGCTCAAGAAGAAGCGCTGGGCGCTCGTCTACCCGAACTACGAGTACGGGCAGTCGGCGGTGGCGACCTTCAAGAAACTGCTGACGGCCGCGCAGCCCGACGTGCAGTTCGTCGTCGAACAGGCCACGCCGCTCGGCAATATCGACGCGGGCGCCGTGACCCAGGCGATCGCCGATGCGAAGCCCGACGCGATCTTCAACGTGCTGTTTAGCGCAGACCTCGGCAAGTTCGTGCGCGAGGGCAATACGCGAGGGCTCTTCAAGGATCGCGCGGTCGTTTCGCTGCTGACCGGCGAGCCCGACTATCTCGATCCGCTCGGGGCCGAAGCGCCGAGCGGCTGGATCGTGACCGGTTATCCGTGGTATTCGATCGATACGGCCGCCAATAAAAAATTCGTCGAGGCGTATCAGGCGCGCTTCCACGATTATCCGCGGCTCGGTTCGGTGGTCGGCTATACGGCGATGATGTCGATCGCGGACGGGATTCGAAAGGCCGGCTCGGTCGATTCCGACAAGCTCGCCGCCGCGTTCAAGGGGCTCAACGTACAGACGCCGTTCGGGCCGATCATGTTCCGTCCGCAGGACAACCAGTCGACCATGGGCGCGTATGTCGGCGTGACGGCGCTGAAAGACGGCAAGGGCGTGATGACGTCGTACCGGTATATCGACGGCGCGAGCGTGCAGCCGTCGGATGCCGAGGTGAAGAAACTGCGGCCGGCGGAGTAGCGGAGTAGGGGGCCGGCGGCCTAAAAATACCGGCGGCCTTCACGCTTCACGACACCGAAGGCCGCCGCCAGCTACTCTTCCGCGTCGTGCTCCATGACGAAGTGCTTCAGATAGGCGAGCACGGCCGCTTCCATCGCACGATGATCGGCGGTGCTTTTCGAGCCCGCGCTGGCCTCGTCGCCGAATAGCGTGGCCGGCGCGTCGTGCACGTCCACTTCCTGCCCTTCGCGAAACACGCGAATTTCGTGGACGTCTTCGGCATATTCGGCGACCCAGTGCACGCCCTCGATATGCGTACCCGCGCGAACGGTGGGACTCTTCATGAACGTCTCCTCAAAGCGGTCGACCTGAGTTGGCGCTTCAGCGCCGACTCCGATCCCATGCAAAGCGATCGACCCGAGTTAGCTCTTCATCGCCTATTCTGATCCCATACCAGGCAGCCGGCCAGATCGGGCATCGCTTCAGGTATCACCTCAGGTCTCACTTTACACACGGTTCTGCGCAAACCGCATCGCGCGCGCCTCGCAAATGTGGACACGACTCCGTGTAATCCCTGGCATGGATTTAGCCGCGTATTACCTCGGCCGCCGCCGCGGTCGCTACATTTGACTCCATGGTCGGCGCAAACGGGCTCGCGCCGTTCCTCGCGCTGCCGGCACACGCATCGCACACTGACGGAGGAGGATATGGCGAAACTCATCCACACGATGATTCGCGTGCGCGATCTGGAGCGCTCGCTCGCTTTCTATGAGACCGTACTCGGCATGACGCCGAGCCATCGGCTCGATTTCGACGACTTCTCGCTCGTCTATCTGCGCAACGGCGAAGCCGATGCCGAAATCGAACTTACCTGGAACAAGGGCCGCGAGACGCCGTACACGCATGGCGACGGCTACGGCCACGTCGCCGTCGTGGTCGACGACACGCACGCGGAGCGCGAACGCCTGCTCGGTCTCGGCTTCGCGCCCAAGGACCTGCGCGAATTTAAAAACGACGCGGGCGAATTGCTTGCGCGCTACTTCTTTATCGAAGACCCGGACGGCTACAAGATCGAGGTGCTGGAGAAGCACGGACACTATCGCTAGTCCGGCACCCGCCCGCGCGCAAGGATGCCCACAGTCCGCGCGCCAACATGGAAGGAGACGACGATGACAGGCAAGACCATCGATATTGCCCTCGACGCGCAAGCGGCGAGCGGGACGCGTGCGCGCATCGCGCTTACGCGCCGCGAATGGCTCAAGGGCACGGGCATTCTGATCGGCACGCTCGCGGTATCTTCCTCGCTGGCGATGTTCGCGCCGAGCCGCGTCTGGGCGCTCGAACTCAAGCATCTCGACACGCATCAGGGCGCCGTGCTGCTGGCGATGACGAAGCAGCTCTATCCGCACAAGACGCTCGACGACGCCGTTTATGCGCTCGCGGTCAAGGACCTCGACGCCAAGGCGCAGCAGGACGCGGCCGTGCGCAAGCAACTGGCCGACGGCGTGACAGCGCTCGATAAAAAGGCCCCGGGCGGAGACTGGACAAAGCAGGCGGCCGAGGCGCAGGCCAGCGACGTCGCCGCCCTCGCGGGCACGCCGTTCTTCGAAACGGTGCGCGGCACGGCCGTGGTGTCGATCTACAGCAGCACGCTCGCGTACCAGCATTTCGGCTATGGCGCGAGCGAGGGCGACGGCGGCTATCTGTTCAAGGGCTTCAATAATCTCGCGTGGCTGCCCGAGCCGCCCGCCGAGGACAGCGGCCCGGTTCCGGCGGCGTGACATCGGGAGACCCAACATGGCAACGACACAAGGCAGCACACGCTTTTCGCTCGACGACCATAACGTGGTCGTTATCATCGGCTCCGGCGCGGGCGGCGGCACGCTCGCGAACGAACTCGCGCAGAAGGGCATCGACGTGGTCGTGCTCGAAGCGGGCGCGCACAACACGCCGGCCGATTTCAAAACGGAAGAGTGGGATGCGTTCCATCTGCTCTCCTGGCTCGATCCGCGCACGGCCTCGGGCAGCTGGCGCGTGGCGCGCGATTTCCCCCATCTGCCCGCGTGGATCTGCAAGACGGTCGGCGGTACGACCACGCACTGGGCCGGCGCGAGCCTGCGCATCCAGCCGCACGAATTCAAGGCGCGCACGACCTATGGCGCCATCGACGGCGCGACGCTGCTCGACTGGCCCGTGACGCGCGAGGATCTCGATCCGTACTACGACCGCGCCGAGAAGAAGATGGGCGTGACGCGCACGAACGGCTGGCCGGGCCTGCCGGGCAACAATAATTTCAAGGTGATGTTTGCGGGCGCCACCAAGGTCGGCTATCGCCAATGCAACACCGGGCATATGGCGATCAACAGCGTGAATCGCGACGATCGCAGCCACTGCTATCAACGCGGCTTCTGCTTTCAGGGCTGCCGCTTCAGCGCGAAGTGGTCCACGCTCTATACCGAGCTTCCGAAGGCGCAGGCGACGGGCCATATGGAATTGCGGCCGCATTCGCACGTTGCGCGCATCGAACACGATGCGCACGGCAAGGTGAATGCCGTGCTCTATTACGACGGCAAAGGCAAGCTGCAACGCCAGAGGGCACGCGTGGTGGCGGTCGCGGGCAACTCGATCGAAACGCCGCGTTTGCTGCTTGCCTCGGCATCGAGCCGCTATCCGAACGGACTCGCCAATTCGTCGGACCAGGTGGGACGCAATTACATGCGCCATACGACGGGTTCTGTCTACGCCACGTTCGAAAACAAGGTCGAGATGTTCAAGGGCACGACGATGGCCGGCATCATCGAGGACGAAGCGCGCTTCGATCCGAAGCGCGGCTTCGCCGGCGGCTATCATATGGAGACCATCTCGCTCGGCTTGCCGTTTTACGCGGCGTTCCTGAATCCCGGTGCGTGGGGCGCCGACTTCGCGCACGCGATGGACGCGTATCCGTACACGGCGGGCATGTGGATCGTCGGCGAGGACATGCCGCGCGCGAACAACCGCATTACGCTCAATCACGACGTGAAGGATCAGTTCGGACTGCCGGTGGCCAACGTCAATTTCGACGATCATCCCAATGACGAGGCGATGCGCGAACATGGCTTCAAGCAGGGCACGGCCGTGTACGAAGCGGCGGGTGCGAAGACGGTGTATCGCGTGCCGCCTTATCCGTCGACGCATAATCTCGGCACGGCCCGCATGAGCGCGCGAGCGGAAGACGGCGTATGCAACCGCTTCGGGCAGACGCACGACATTGCGAATCTGTTTATTTCTGATGGCAGCCAGTTCACGACCGGCGCGGGCGAGAATCCCACCTTGACCATCGTGACGCTCGCGATCCGCCAGGCCGACTATATCGCCGGGCAGATGAGCAAACGCGAAATCTGACGGGCTGGCGTAGCGGCGCGAGGTGGGGCGAGGGCCGCTACGTCATCATTTGCGAGGGACAGTATGTGCAATGTCTATGTCAACGCCGATCCGATCCTCTATGAATCGCGCACGCGCGCGCTGCGCATTCATGGCGTCGTCACGACGGTCCGGCTCGAAAATCTCTTCTGGGATGTACTCCAGGAAATCGCCAACCGCGAGAACATGACCACGACCCAATTCGCCGTCAAGCTCTACGACGAACTGCTGGCCTTGCGCGGCGAAGAGCCGCTGAATTTCGCGTCTTTTCTGCGCGTATGCTGCCTGCGGTATTTATCGACGAGTGCCGCGCGCAACGAGGCGGCGGGAGACTTGCCGGGCAATCCCGCCTTTCGGCCCAAGATCGTGAAGACTGTTTGAGCCTGTGCGTTTGAACCCGCGTGTTTGAACGCGTGTATCGCATGCGCATCTACAGGCGCATCCACGCGAGGCGCGATAAAAAAAGCGGCGGCACGCCAACGCGTGCCGCCGCTTCTGCTTTCGAGCGTGTTTCGAGCCGCGCTTACTGCACGGTCGCGAGCACCTCGCCAACCGTCCTGAAGAGATGCGCGATCTGCTCCTCGTCGATGATGAGCGGCGGCGAAAACGCGAGGATATCGCCGGTAAAGCGGATCAGCACGCCCGCCTCGAAGCATTTGACGAACGCCTCGTAGGCCCGCGCGCCCGGCGCGCCGTCGCGCGATTCGAGCTCAATGCCCGCGACGAGGCCGAGGTTGCGCACGTCCTTGACGTGCTTCGCGCCGCGCAGCGCATGCGCGGCCGCTTCGAACGTCGGCGCGAGGCCGGCCGCGCGTTCGAACAGTTTGTCGCGGCGATACAGGTCGATCGTCGCGATCGCGGCGGCGGCCGCGGCCGGATGCGCCGAATACGTGTAGCCGTGGAACAGCTCGATCGCGCCCGGCGCGCCGCTATTCACGACCGTATCGTGGATCGCGCGGCTCGCCGCGACCGCGCCCATCGGAATCGCCGCGTTATTGATCGCCTTCGCCAGCGTGATGATGTCCGGCGTCACGCCGAAGCGCTCGCTCGCGGTCGCCTTGCCGAGGCGGCCAAAGCCCGTGATGACCTCGTCGAAAATCAGCAGGATGCCGTGCTTCGTGCAGATTTCGCGCAGCTTCTGCAGATAGCCTTGCGGCGGAATCAGCACGCCGGTCGAACCGGCCACCGGCTCGACGATGACCGCGGCGATCGTCGACGCATCGTGCAGCGCGACGAGGCGCTCCAGTTCCTCGGCCAGATGCGCGCCCCACGCGGGCTGGCCCTTCGAGAACGCATTGTGTTCGAGGTTGTGCGTGTGCGGCAGATGGTCGATCGCGGGCAGCAGCGCGCCCGAGAAGGCCTTGCGGTTCGGCGAGATGCCGCCGACCGAAATGCCGCCGAAGCCGACGCCGTGATAGCCGCGCTCGCGGCCGATCAGACGCGTGCGCTGGCCTTCGCCGCGCGTGCGGTGATAGGCCAGCGCGATTTTCAGCGCGGTATCGACCGATTCGGAGCCCGAGTTCGTAAAGAAGATGCGGTCGAGGCCGGCCGGCATCAATTCGGCGACCTTGGCGGCCGCTTCGAACGCGAGCGGGTGACCCATCTGGAAGGTCGGCGCGTAATCGAGCGTCGAGAGCTGCGCGGTGATCGCCGCGACGATCTCGTCGCGGCTATGACCCGCATTCACGCACCATAGACCCGCGCAGCAGTCGAGCACTTCGCGCCCGTCGGTGCTGCGGTAGTACATGCCCCTCGCCGATTCCAGCAGGCGCGGCGCGGCCTTGAACTGGCGGTTGGCGGTGAAGGGCATCCAGAACGACGACAGATCGTCGATGACGGGGCGCGAGTTCATGGCATTTCCTTGGAGTAGGTGGGGGTGCGGGTTTTCTGCGTAGCCAAACTGTAGCGCTCGCGGTTTAATGACGGCATAAACAGTTGACGAAGTGTGGTGCTAACTGTGCTGGCGGATTCGCTTGAACTGTTCCGGTGGGCGATCGATTCACGGCGCGAATGCTCAGGCACCGCATCCACAGCGTCCATTCACCCCGGCCGGCCGTCGCGGCCCGTTTTTTTGCCTGGATTCATCGCCCGCATCATGATCGAACTGGAACTTCAGCGCGACCGGCGCGCCGCGTCGACGCTCGTCGAGCAGGTCGTGCAAGGCTTCGCGCAGGCGATCGAGGCGCAATCGCTGCGCGCGGGCGCGCTGCTGCCGTCGGTGCGGCAGCTCGCGCACAGCCATGCGCTGAGCACCTTCACGGTGACCGAGGCCTACGGCCGGCTCGTCTCGATGGGGCTCGTGGTCGCGCGGCGCGGCTCCGGCTATCGCGTGGCGGCGCGCGGACCGGCCACGCGCGCGGCCGCCGACGACTGGCAGCCGCCGAGCCTGACCGCGACCTGGCTGCTGTCCGACGTGTTCGCCGACCATTCGGTGCCGATCAAGGCCGGCTGCGGCTGGCTGCCGGCCGAGTGGATTAACGAAAGCGGCTTGCAGCACGCGTTGCGGGCGATAAGCCGGGTGCCGGCCGTGCGCCTCGGCGACTACGGTCATCCGTACGGTTTCGCGCCGTTGCGCGAGCGCGTCGCCGAACAACTGGACCGGCGCGGCCTGCCCGTCGACGTGACGAACGTGCTGCTCACCCAGGGCGCGACGCAGGGGCTCGATCTGATCGTGCGCACGCTGCTGCGCGCGGGCGATACGGTGATCGTCGAAGATCCCGGCTATTGCAATCTGCTGCAGATCCTCAAGCTCGCCGGCCTCGTCGTGCATGGCGTGCCGCGCACGCCGGCCGGCATCGATACCGACGTGCTCGACACGCTGGTCGCGCGGCACAAGCCGAAGGCGATCTTCGTCAATACGACGCTGCAGAATCCGACCGGTGCGACCTTCGGCATGTCGGCCGCGTTCCGTGTGCTGCAGATCGCCGAGCGCGAGCGCATGTGGGTGATCGAGGACGACGTGAGCCGCGAACTCGCGCCGTCGGGCGCGCCGCTTTTTGCCGCGATGGAAGGGCTGCAGCGCGTGGTGTACGTGAGCGGCTTTTCGAAGACGGTGACGCCCGCGCTGCGCTGCGGCTATGTGGTGGCCGAGACGGCGGTGCTGCGCGAACTCGCGCGCACGAAGATGGCGGTGGGGCTGACGTCGTCCGAAACGATCGAGCGGATTGTCGACAAGGTGCTGGTCGAGGGGCGCTATGCGCGCCATGTCGAGACCGTCAACGAACGGCTCAAGCTCGCGCAGGCCGCGCTCGAAGAACGGCTCGATGCGCTCGGGCTCGAGATTTTTCACCGGCCGCGCGCGGGGCTTTTCATGATGGCGCGCCTGCCGATCGAGCCCGAGCGCGCGGGCGCGGTCGCGACGGCCGCGCTCGCGCATGGCATCTGGCTCGCGCCCGGTTCCTACTTCCGTCCCGACGACGCGCCGAGCACCTGGTTCCGCTTCAACGCGCCGTACTCGACCGACGATGCATTGTGGCGCTTCATCGAGCGGGTCGGGCAGGGCGCGTTCTGAGCGCGGCGGGCGGATGTGGCAGTGCGAGGCGTGCTACGAAAGCCGTAACGTGCGGCACCGCGGCGCTGTGTTGTGCGGTGTTAGGCCGCGAAGGCCGGCCGTGCTCAGCCGCCGTGGCCGAACAGCTTCAGCGCGATCGGATACAGCGAGGCCACCAGCAGCAGCGCCATCGCCACGTTGAAGATGCGCAGCCGCTTCGGATTCGACAGTACCTGTCGCATGGCCGTGCCGAAACCCGCCCATAGGCAGATGCACGGAAAGCCGATCACGTAGAACACCACCGCCATCGCGACGACATTCATGCCGAAGCTCTCGCTGAGGTGGATCGTCGTGGCCGCGGTCAGCACCATCATCCACGCCTTCGGATTGACCCACTGGAACGCGATCGCTTCGTGAAAGCGCATGGGCCGGCGCTCGCCCTTCTTGAGCTTCAGTTCGCCCGAGGTGCCGATTTTCCACGCCAGATACAGCAGATACACGACGCTGACAGCTTCGAGCACCGTGTACAGCACGGGGAAATGCACGAACGCCTCGCCGAGACCGATGCCGACCGACAGCATCAACAGCACCATGCCGGCGCTGATACCGGACAGGTGCGGCAGCGTGCGGCGAAAGCCGAAATTGACGCCCGAGGCCAGCAGCATGGTGTTGTTCGGACCGGGCGTGATCGACGTGACGAGCGCGAACAGAATGCCGGCGGGCAGCGCGCTGAGACTGACGTAAGACATGAATGGCTCCGTGGCGGCGGAAAGGTGAATGACCGATGAAGCTCATTCTATCGGGGTGATCCGGTACAGTACCTATACGGTTTGGGGATGATGTCCGGTACGGATCGGGGCCTCATGGGAAGCGTGATCCATGCCTCTCACGGAGCAGGGGACGGCGGACAGCAGTGCGGGCGGTGGTGCCGTTTCTTGCCGCGCAACGCGTCAGGGACCTGCAAATGGAAAGGCCGAGGCCATCACTGGCCTCGGCCTTTCTGCTATCGCCAATCCCGGCTTTTTTCAGCCGGTTTTGCGAACCGGCGCGAAACGCCGCTTGGTGGGCGCCGGCCCGATGCGTCTGAAGCGTTCCCGCTTGTGTTCCTCTTCGAAGTGCGCGAGCGACGGCTTGACCAGATCGCTGCGCGAGACGATGCCGATCAGCCGCATGCTCTTGCGGTCGGCGACCACCGGAAGGCGTTCGAGACCGAGCACGGCGAGGCGCGTTGCGACGAGCCGGCATGTTTCGGATGGCAAGGCAAAGGCGGTGTTGTGCTGCGCGAATACCTCGGCGAGCGGCAGCGCGCGTTTGCGCTCCGCGTCGTCGGCGCAGAAGCGTTCGAGCAGCATGCGGTCGGCCACGCCGATCACCGCGCCGTCGCGCACCACCGGATAGGCGCGGCGCACCTGGTTCGCGCCGAACAGCGTTTGCAGCGTGGCGCCGACCGTCGCGCTCGCCTCGGCCGATTCGACCGAGGCCGTCATCACCTCGTCGACATAGTGGCGTTCGAGCGGATCGACGCCGTACTCGCGAAAGATGTGATAACCGCGGCGCGCGATTTTCTCGGTCATGATCGAGCGGCGCATCACCATGGTCGAAAAGCCGTGCGCGACCAGCGTGGCGGTCAGAAGCGGCAGCAGCGCGTTGCTGTCGTGCGTGAGGCCGAATGCGAACACGATGGCCGTAAGCGGTGCGCCGAGCGTGGCGCCGAGCGTCGCGGCCATGCAGACGAGCGGCCACAAGGCCGGCTCGCTGCCGGGCAGCCAGTGCGAGAGCACCGTGCCGAGTCCGGCGCCGAGCATCAGGAGCGGCGCGAGCACGCCGCCCGAGGTGCCCGAGCCGAGCGCGACGACCCACATCACCGCCTTCACGGCGAGCAGCAGAAGCGCGACCTGCACCGCGATATGCTGATGCAGCAGATCGCCGATCACGTCGTAGCCGACGCCGAGCGCGCGCGGTTCGAGCCACCCGCCGATCCCGACCACGATGCCGCCGAGCGCCGGCCACCACATCCAGTGGATCGGCAGCTTGCCGAACAGGTCTTCCACCTTGTAGAGCGCGGCGGACAGTCCCGAGGCCAGCGCGCCCGACAGCACGCCCGCGACGAGGCACGAAATCAGCGACCAGCCGTCGGGCGTGGCGGTTTGAAGCGGAAACAGCGGACCCGTGCCGAAGAAGATCGCGCGCGCGAAACCGGCGACCGCGCAGGCCACCGCGACCGGCAGGAAACTGCGCGGCCGCCATTCGAACAGCAGCAGTTCGACCGCCAGCAGCACGGCCGCCACCGGCGTGCCGAATACCGCGGTCATGCCGGCGGCGGCGCCGGCGACCAGCAGCGTCTTGCGCTCCGCCGACGTGACCTTGATGCACTGCGCGATCAGCGAGCCGAGCGCGCCGCCCGTCATGATGATCGGGCCTTCCGCGCCGAACGGTCCGCCGCTGCCGATCACGATGCCCGACGACAGCGGCTTGAGTATCGCGACTTTCGGCGACATCTTGCTCTTGCCGAACAGGATCGCTTCGATCGCCTCGGGAATGCCGTGGCCGCGGATTTTTTCGGAGCCGAAGCGCGCCATCATCCCGACGATCAGCCCGCCGATCACCGGCACGCCGATGACCCAGAGGCCGAGCGTATTGGTGGCCGGCGAACGGTCGGCGAACGACAGCGTGCCGAAGAAGAACAGATTGGTGAACAGATGAATCAGGTTCAGCAATACGAAAGCGGCGAGCGTGCTGACCATGCCGATCGCGGCCGCCAGCGCAAAAATGCCCGGCAACCGCGCGTTGGTCGAAAAGTCGCGCTTATGGGAATCCATGCTCATAGTTAGTCGAAGTCGATCTGTGGAATCTGGAAAGAGCCTTCGAGCGATTTCAATTCGGCGCGATGCAATTCCGCGAGTCGCTCGAGTACCCGCTCGCCGGCTTTTTCGATGTGTACTTCAACCTGGCGCCGATCGGTTTCGCTGACCTGACGGCGCACGAGATTCAGCGCCTCGCAGCGCGACACCAGCGCGACCACGCCGTGATGCTGCGCCTGCAGGCGCTCCGCGAGTTCGCCGACGGTGGCCCAGTCGCGCTCCGGATAGCCCTTGATATGCAGCAGCAGCAGGTATTGCAAGGGCGTGATGCCTTCGCTTTGCGCGGCCTGTTCGGAGAACCGCTCGAAGCGCCGCATCTGATAGCGAAACTCCGACAGTTGCTCGAAGTCGCTTTTGTTCAGCTTGCGAGTTCGTACTTTCATGGGCGATCAGCCGAGAGGAGAAAACCTCAAATATATCACATGGTGATGTATTTGGTCGAATGAAGGCCTTGATTCGCGACCCCGGTTGCGCGTATGTCTAGGCTGCGTGGCGTGCTTTGGCGATGGTTTGCCGGTAAAGGCCGGAGATCAGGTCGACTTGCGTAATCATGCCGGCCACGCGCCCGCTCGCATCGAGCACCGGTACGTGGTGATGGCCGAAGTTCGCGAACATCGGCACGAGTTCGGTGATCGGCGCGCTTGCGTCGACGGTGCAGACCTCGGTGGTCATCACGCTGCCGACGTTGGGCGTGCGAGACGCGTCGCCGCGCAGCCAGCCGTCGAAGTAGTCGAGGATCGGCGCTAGTGCGCCGGAGCTTTGATGGTCGACGAAATCGGCGCGCGTGACGATGCCGACCAGTTTCTGTTCCGCATCGACGACCGGCAGCGCTTTCACCTTGTTGCGTTTGAACAGATCCCAGGCGGTGGCCGCGCGAGTTTCCGCGGAGACCGATACGACGTGGCGCGACATGACGTCTTCGCAGCGCAGTTCGTCGAAGCTGCGCGAGAACGCCTGAAGCTGCGTTTCGCGCAGCAGCGAATAGAGATCGTCGGGATCGATGTCGAGCATTTCGCCGCGCCGCGCGAGAACCGCTTCGACGTCCGCGCGCGCGAAGCCGACGCGCGAGGCTTCGTCGGCGGCCTGGCTGGCCGTCGCGCGATCCTGGCGGCCCGCATGCGGATAGCGGTGACCGGTGGCGGCGTGATAGACGAGTGCCGCGAGCAGCAGCGCGGCTGACTGGATCGCGATCGGTTCGAGCACGAAACGGTAGCCGAGTACATGAATGACGGGGCCGCCGAGCACGGCCGTCAACGCGACCGCGCCCGACGGCGGGTGTACGCAGCGCAGCGCGAACATGCCGCAGATCGACAGCGAGACGGCCAGCGCGGCCGCGAGCGTCGGGTCGCCGATCAGGTTCGCGCAGGTCACGCCGATCGTTGCGGAGACGAGATTGCCGCCGATGATCGACCACGGCTGTGCGAGCGGACTCGCGGGCACCGCGAACAGCAGGACCGCCGAGGCGCCCATCGGCGCGACGAGCAGCGGGATGCTCGCGGCAGGCCCGAGCAGCAGGTACATGAGTCCGCCTGTGAAGGCGATGCCGAGCAATGCGCCGAGACACGATCGCGCACGCTCGTGCCATTTCACGGTGACCGGTGCGGGGAAGAAACTGGACAGCCAGCTAAGGACGGGGGAGCGGGACAAGATAAGGATCAGAAAGTAGTCGAGAATGCCGGGCCCGACATTACCGGGGAAACCCTGGCAACGCGAATACACTGTGGTCATGATTATATTTCAATATGATATAAAACGCGGCGCCGGCACGCCGTGGCGCGGGAAAACTGTGGCGTGGCGCTGACAGCGGCGCAGTGTCGCAACGACGATACGGACCGTGCATGCCCGCGCACGGCACCTCGCGCATTTGCATCATGTTGTGATATAAAATGATGGCGACAGGGCGGGTGCGGGTCGCTGGCCGGTACAGCGCGTCTATCGGGAAAGGAGCCATCATGATGATTACATTTCAATCGACGGCGTCACCGGATGTCGTGATGCTCAGGGACCTCGCGCAATATCTGCTTGGTTTGATCGGCAAGCGGCTCGGCGAGCGCGGCGTCATCATGCACGACGAACTGCCCCACGCGATCGACCGGCTCGAAGCCGCGATTTCCGACGATGCGACTGCGGAGGCGACGCTCGAAGCGTTGCACTGCTCGGCCGGCAATCAGCGCGACTCGCGCAACCGGCTCTCGCAACGCGCATGGCCGTTTCTCGACATGATGCGTGAGGCGCGCAAGAGCGAGGCAGACATTATCTGGGGACTGTGAACGCATTTTATTCGGCTTCCTGATGGGTCATTCCGTTTTACGCGGGCCTGGCGAAGGCCTGATGATGAAGCGGCGGTTGTTGCGGCTGTTGTCGCGGCGGCGTTTCACGATCGTTCTCGCGATGGTCTGCGTCGTGCCGCTCGCCGTGCCGTATGTATCACAAACTGACATATAATGAATTAATCATATGCCGCGAAAGCAGTGCAGGGGAAACGCTATGGCATGCTTTAACCGCATTCTTCTCTGTTACGACGGAACCCGCGAAGGGCAGCACGCGCTGAAAGACGGTGCCGCGCTGGCGCAGGAACTGAACGCCCAGGTTCATCTGCTTTCCGTGCTCAATAACTCGGCCTGGATGCAGGGCGCGGATATCACCTCCGCGGTGCCGGTCGACTTCATCAACGAATCGGCGCGGAGCCTGCTCGACGAGGGATTGAAGAAACTCGCCGCACGTGGCATTCACGCGACGGGACATCTCGCGATCGGCGAACCGCTCGAACAGATTCCCTTCTTTGCGAAAGATCTGAACGTCGATCTCGTGGTGGTGGGACACCGTCGTAGCCACGGACTCGCGCGCTGGTGGGGCGGCAGCCGCAACGACGGTCTGCTGCTCGACCGGGTTACGTGCAGCGTGCTCGTGACGATGGGCGCGCAAGCCGAAGCGTCCGAGGCGGTGGCCGGGGCGTCGGGCGCGTAGATATGGGTGGCACGAAGTTCGCGCTTTTCCGCCATATGTTTTGCCGCATTGCGGGGAATGATCCGATCGTTGCGTCGGGGGCTGCGTTGTGCTCTCGTTCGTGTGTGCGGCGCGTGCCCTTGGGCCTGGCAGACGGTGGCACGAAATTCGACTCGTGCCGACTTTTGCCGCTACAGCAGGCTCGAAATCAAACGACAGCCACAACTGGCCCGATGTCCATGCCGGGCAATCGGAACGCCGTTGTCGGTCATTGTTTCGTCGCCTTCCACTATCGTGTTCGGCTGCACGTCCGGGTGGCGCGGACACGAAACCTCGTCGCCCTTGCGCGCGACGTAACGACCGTCGAAACACAGGGTCGACGAACCCGTGATGACCTTGCCGCCGTGGTCGGTGTCGTCGCCGACACGAATGAGATCGATCATTTTTTGTCTGACTTTCGAGTGCGATAGAGGTTTATTTGTAGCGGAAGTACAGGTTGCCGAAGTTGGGCAGTTTGTTTTCACGGCGAGATTCGCGTGATGTTTTCCGCAAATCGATGTTTTCGACGTCGGGCCAGCCGAAGGTAGCGAAGATCGTTTCTGCGATTCTGACGAAGCCCATGAATTTGCGTGAAATGCGGAATGCCATCAGACCCGAGATCAGCATCCAGAACGCAAATACCATAAGCAGCATGAAGGGCATGTCTTCGTTGGAAAAAAACTTGTGGCCTTCCCGGAGCATCAGGAGTATTGGCAACGTGAGAAACATCAGCACGGAACACCATAGCCAGATCTTGAGGGATTTCTTGTGGTGCACTTTCCGGCCTGCCGTGGCGTGAGGGTAGACGGCAAGCAGGTCGTCGCCGTCCCGTTTGACCGCGTACGCAATGTACCGTTGGCTTCCAATTTGCTCGGCAACGACCTCGACACGGTCGCCGTTGCGCATCGGCATCATCCAGAGCCAGCCCTTGATCTGCTTGCCGTCGAGTTCGAACTCGACCCAATCGGCTTCTTCATCGGAGTTTCCCGCCATGCCGATCAGGCCGATGCCTGTAGCGCCCAAGCCCATGGCCGAGGCGGCAACGGCCGTCGCGCCGACCTGTTGGTGCTGAACTTCGTCCAGCACGAAGTCGCGGTTTCGCTTCGAGCGCTCGAGATTGGAGATCACGCCTTTCAGCAGTACAGCGGGTTTTGTTGGATTCACGTAGGCTGCGACCGTTATTTATAGCGGAAATACAGGTTGCCGAAGTTAGGCAGCTTGTTTTCACGGCGAGATTCTCGAGACGTTTTCCGTAAGTCGATATTCTCGGCATCGGGCCAGCCGAAGGTCTTGAAGATCGTCTCCGCGATTCTCACGAAGCCCATGAATTTGCGCGAAATGCGGAATGCCATGAGGCCCGATATCAGCAGCCAGAAAACGATCCCGGGCAGAATAAAGAACTTGACCATATCCGCGCGCAGGAAAAAACTCGCGCCTTGCTGGATCAGCATGACGATCATCCCTGCCGCATAAAGCAACGCTGCGCTCCAGAGCCATATCTTGAGGGACTTTCGATAATGCACTTTTCTGCCTGCCGTAGCGTGTGGGTAGACGGCAAGCAGATCGTCGCCGTCCCGTTTGACCGCGTATGCAATGTACTGCCCGCTCCCGACCTGCTCGGCGGCGACCTCGACCTGATCGCCATTGCGCATCGGCATCATCCAGAGCCAGCCCTTGATACGCTTGCCGTCGAGTTCGAACTCGACCCAATCGGCTTCTTCGGCGGAATTTCCCGCCATGCCGATCAGGCCGATGCCCGCAGCGCTCAAGCCTAGGGCCGAGGCGGCAACCGCCGTCGCGCCGACCTGTTGGTGCTGAACTTCGCTCAGCACGAAGTCGTGGTTTCGCTTCGAGCGTTCGAGATTGGAAATCACGCCTTTCAACAGTACAGCGGGTTTTGTCGAGTTGTCTTTTTTCATGAGAGTTTGGTCATGGCGTCGACATAGTCCTTCTCTTGCTGAGAAGGGTCCGTGTAGCGCGTGACGCTATGGTCCGCGACGCGAAGTATCGTTTCCTGTCCAGTGCCGAATGCGCACCGGGAACACCAGGATTCGAGCGCATCGGGCGTCAGCCAGCTGGCGAGCGTCTGCAGCACGATCAGTCCCACCGTCGCTTCCCAGCCTATCAGCATACCTACCGATCTCAATGCAGCCCAAGCTACCATGCGCGCGGTGACGGTTTCCACCGCCTCTATCACCGCGTCAGTTCCATACTGGATTGCGAGCCTTTTGAGCAGGGGAGCTGCGGTGCTTATGGTGTCGATCACTGTTGCTACACCCATTGCGCTACCTAGCAGCGCCTGCCCAAAATTGAGGACCGCAATGTCGTACTGTTCCTTTTTGAGGCTATCGCCGGTTTGCTCAAAGCTCATCCACGCCGAAATAAACGTCCCAAAACTACTCAACCCCCCACCCACCAGCTTCCAGCTCTGCGACTTGATGGCGTTCTTCAGCGCCCCATAAAACGGCGTCATCGTAATCGTGATGACCGACGACAGCATCGACGCACCCGACTGCACGAGCTTGAGCGTCGTATCCTTGTCGTGCGTCCCCGACATGATCTTGTAGAAGTTGACCGCCTCCAGCAATGCCGCCACCACGGCAATCCGGCTCGACCTCAGCGCCTTGATGCCCTCGTCGGTGGACTTCATGCCGTTCCACACGTCATACAGCGCCTGGGTTGCTTTCGGCGTATTCGCGGGCGCCGCCGAGCGCAGCAGCGAGCGCGTCTTCAACAGGCGCTCGATCGTTTCGGCACGGCTGATCTTTTCCACCTCGGCCTGCTTGCGCACGAGCGCCATCGCGTCGGAATAGGAGATGCCGGCACGTTGCAGCAGCAATGACTGAATGATCTTTTCGCCGACGAAGTCGCCCATCTGGTTGATGCGGAATTTCGAAAAAACCGCATCGCCCACGGTCAACCCGAACACGTCCACTTCGAGACGTTTGAGCAGCCCGCCTAGCGGCGTGATCTTTTTCGGGTCCGTTTCGAGCGCCAGTTTGCCGAGATTCTTGTAGTAGCCGTTGAGCGTCTTGAGCGACCCGGCCGCCGAAATCACGGCGTTCACTCCCGCGCTCTGTCCCGCGGCGGGCTGCCCGGGCGGCGCTTCGAGCGGCGTATCCTTTTTGGCGAGCGCCGTTTTCAGCAACTGAGCCATTTCCTGGCGCGCGTCCTTCTGGTTCATCGCGAACACCCGCCAGATGAGACTCGCCGGCTGCACGGGGTCCCAGTGCGTGACCAGCGTATCGAGCACGGTCTTGCCCTTGGGCGTCGAGCCGATGCCCGCGAGCGCATCGGTGATCACGATCTCGAAGGCCACCGCGTCGCGCAGATCGGTTGAGGCGTAGTCTTCCAGCGTGTCGAGGAACAGCTTCGACTGCAGCCATTTGCCGACGTCGGCGGTACGCGCTTCCTGGATGTCGTGCACCTTCGCCTGCAGTGCGTTGTACTTCTTGCGGAAATTCTCGATATCCGTCCGCTTGAGCCGCGCCTCGTAATCGGACCAGTTGTATGTCGTCATGCTCTTGAGATTGCGGTCGTGAGCACCGGGCTGCGCCTGCGCGTACGCATGCGCCTCGTTCATGATCTGGTCGCGATACGTGCCCGTATAGGGCACGCTGGAGCCCGGGCTGCCCGCCGCCGTGAAGCGGCCCATCTGCACGAGCCGGGTCTGGTAGCTGCCGGGAATGTTGTTGGCGGCCATCCAGTCCATGTCGTCGTAATACGCGTTGATCTGCGACGCGCGCGTCGGGTCGGCGCCCGCCAGCGCCTTGGCGCGTTGCGCGGCGAGCGCGCCTTGCGCGCCCGGCTGGCCGAGCGGCGTCATCGAATGCGCCTGCTTTGCCAGCGCTTCCTGGTTGTTCAGCGCCTGCTCGGTACGCGACTGGACGATCGCGTGCGCGGTGTCGATATCCTTGAGCGCGCCGACCTGGAGCTGGCGCTCTCCGGTCGCATAGCGATCGAGCCATGACGCGGGATCGCAGCGGAAACCGTTCAGCTCGTGCACCGTGCCGATGCTGTCCCACAACGCAAGCAACATCGGCGGATGATGCGCATCGGCGCTGCCGCCATCCTCGTTTTTCGCGCCGATCTGCTGCATCAGCTTCACGAGTGCCTGGCTGGCGGAAGCCGGCGACGCCTGGCGGATGAACGGCGCATAGCGCGTCACTTCATGCTGCAGCAGGTCGTCCTTGTAGGCGCCGGTTGCATCGCTGAAGGCCTGCTTGTCGTCGGGAAGCGCCATCGACTTCGGATCGAAGCCGGGCATGTATTCGATCACGGCGTCGATCGTCTGCGCGGTCGCGGCGACCGCATGCTGGTGCGCGTCCGCGCTACCGCCGATCCACTTCGACGGCTCGATGTACTGCATGCGCGCTTCGCGCAGCGTGTCGTCGGACGCGTACAGGTCGAAAATCTGCTGATGCCACGTATGCTGGGAGAACGCGATGAACACGCGGCCCGTGCATTTCTCGGGGTGCTCGATGGCGATGAGGTCCATCGGCACCGCGATCGCGCATTGCGCGCAGGCGGGATCGGTCACGGGCACCAGCGATAAGGGCAGCGTCTGTTTCCAGAGGCGTCCGTCGGAAGTGACCTTGTACGCTTCCCAGTAGCGGCTGCCGCGCGGGCCAGCTTCATAGAAGAGATAGACCCAGCCTTCGCGCAGCGTACGCACGCCGTAGTGGTGCGCTTCGAGCGCGACGTCTGTCACGCGTGCGCCGCCGATGCCCGCGGGCAAGCCGGCCTTCACGTATTTCGGCAGTGCGGTATAGCGAACCGGCAAGATCGGCAGCCCGGACTTCTCACAGTTCGCGCATTTCTGGTTATTCGTCGTCATGCTGTGTCGTCGTTTCGATTGCGTGCGGAGGCGAATGGATTAGCGGGAAGCCGACGCCGTGAGACGGTCGTACCAGGCACCCTGGCGGATTTCGGCGATCTCGTCCGCGGAGAGCCGGCTGATTGCGGCCGAGTAGAAATCGTCGTCGGCCCGGCGGCCGAGCAACTGCAACACTTTGGGATGCAGATCGAATTGCGGATGCCAAGCAATCGCGTGCCCGATGAACGCGATCTGGTCGTCGCGGTCGAGCAGCCCGTAGCGTTCGGCGCGCGCGGCGGCGGCGAGCGCCGCCTCGACTTCGTGCGCTTGCGGCTGACGCTCGCTCGCATACGCGTGCAGCGCCAGCGCGCGATTGACGAGACCGTGCCGATGGATGGCGTCCCATTGCTGCGGCAGCAGCGCGAAGCGGGCCGGCGACGTCTGCGCGCTTTGGCGAACCACGAGCCGCGCGCACGCGTCGAGCGCGTGCCATGCCTTTACCGGGCCGAGCAATGCCTGCTGTTGTGCCGGGGAGAGCGCCGTCCATAGCAGGTCGAGCGCGCGCGTGTCGTAGAAGCGCAGCACGCAGGCGCGTCCCGCCGCGTCGCGTTGCAGCGCGAGACGCGACCAGTGCGCGGCGACATCCTCGAGCGAAGCCGGGCTTGCGAGCCAGCCGCCGATCCGTTGTCCCAGGCCCGACGCCATCGAGGCCGGGAGGCGGTCGTCGAACGCGGCCTGCACGCTGTGCGCGAGCGCGGCCAAGCCCGTGTCGGTCGCAAGATCCAGTTCGAGCAGATAGGGGCGATGCGCTTCGGCAAACGCCTCGTGATCGATGACGACGTCGGCGCGCGGCAGATCCGCGAACGGGTTGTCGTGTTCGGGAAAGTCGGCGTTCAGGTTGCGCTGGCTCGGGTCGACGGAGAGAAAGCAGCGCTGATTCGCATGGCGGCCGAACCATTGTCTGATCGTCGCGGTCGACGCGTCGACCCGCGCGGCTTCGGTCGTCCTGGACGCTTCGGATGCGCGGTTCGCGGCTTCGTCGTGATGGTGTCGATAGTCCATCGTCTTACTCCAGCACCACGCTCGAGGCACTGTCCGCCGACGCCGCGGCGGATTTCCACGAGCAGCCCTTCGTCACGCTCGTCACCTGCGCGGGCAACCGCATCGAAGCCGGGCCGGGCTTGTCCCACGACGCGCATTTTTCGAGGATCTGGCCGGAGGTGCCGTTTTCGATCATGTCGGCCGTGATGCGGATATACGAGCCACCCGCGCCGATCCAGATTTCCTTGTCGGCGGACAGCACGAGCTTGCCGCTGGTGCTCGTCACCGTTACGTCGTTGAGCGCCGTGAGCGCCAGCGCGTCGCTCTGCGCCTGAATCTCGACCTTGCCCTTGGCGGCGAACAGCTTCATGCCGGCGTTCTGCACGAACAGGCTGATCTTCTCGGTCACGCTCGCGATCAGCGATTTGCCGGCGGCCACGTGCGTGTTCTTGCCGCTGACGATGTTGACTTGCTGGTTCGCGGTCAACTGCGCCGAATCCTGGGTGGAAACGCCCACGCCGGACGGGCTCGCGAGCAGCATGATCGGCGTGGAGAAACCGTTCGCGTTGCCGGTGCCGCCGCCGCCCGTGCGCCCGCTCGAACCCGCGCCGCCCGGCACGCTGTATTGCGTCGCGTCGGTGAACTTCTTCAGCGCGTCGTGCCCCTCGTCGAGACTTTCGGCCTGGTTCGCGGCGCTCGCCTGCGAAGCCAGTTCGACCACGCTTTCCGCGCTGGCGAGTTGCTCGGCTGCGGCCGTGACGTTGAGCGGTTGCGTGACGGAAGCCGGATGCGTCGTGACGAACAGGCCCTGGCTCGCGCGGACCGCGCCGTAGGCTTCCGATTTGAGGTCGAAGCCGCTGCCGAGAAACGCGCCGCGCGTATTGGCCGACTGATCGACGAGATAGCCCAGATGCAGGTGGGACTGATAGCTGCTCGAATATAGATGGACGCGGTTCTGCGCCGTCGAGTCGTCCATTACGAGCTGGTTGTAGCCGCTGCCGCCGCCATATTCCCTGGAGCGATAGCCCGAGAGCAGTCCGTTCGAATGCCACTGCGGTTTCGCGGCGCCGTTATAGAGCCGCGACGTTGCCACGGGCCGGTCGCAGTCGCCGCCGATGTGATCGATCAGAACCTCTTCGCCCACGCGCGGCATATGCACGGCGCCGTAGCCGCCGCCCGTATCCGATTGCGCCACGCGCACCCAGCAGGAGGCGCGTTCGTCGCCGCCGTTCAGGCGGTCCCAGATGAACTGCACCTTGATACGGTTCAGCTCGTCCGTATAGACCTCTTCGCCTTGCGGACCGACGACGATCGCCGTTTCCAGGTGCATCTCGGGTTTGCGGTGCTCGAACGGGCTGCGGTACGGCACGCTCGTGCGCTGTGCCTCGATCTCCACGAGATAGAAGCCCACCGAACCGTCGTCGTGCGCGACCGTGAACGCGGCGTCGCTCGCGTGACGCGCGCGCGCCGCGTCCACGGTTTCCTGGAGGCTGTGCGGAAAAGCCGATCCCTGGCTACCGGACGGAAGATTGTTGGCGATCACCCAGTTCGTTTCGATTGCCGCGAATTCTTTCCGGCTGGCGGGATCGGCGTCGTGATCGGGGTGGCCGTCGAGCACGAAGCGCTTGCCCGCATCCATCGCGCGCACGCCGCCCACGCCCACGAAACGCTTGGCGCGCGACTCCCATTCTTCCATACGGATGCGCGAAAGCTGATCGCCGCGATCCTGCTTGTTATAGGTGTAGGCGCCCGTGTATTCGTAGACTTCCGCCTGATCCGGGAGGGCGCCCTGATCGGGCATGGTCGGCACGGCCGTACCCTTCGGGTTGTGGATTGACGACGGCGTTTTGTAGTCGAACGTGCGCGTGGTGAGTACCGTGCTTTGCAGGGTGCGTGTGCCCGACCATTGCACGAGCGCGTCGGTTTCGCTGCCGGTGCCGCCGCGATAGAACGACACTGTTTCGGGCGAGAGCGCATCGAGCGTGGCGAGCCGGTCGGTGATGACGAGCGTGTGCGAGCGCCCGTCCTGCGCCTGGCGCCAGAAGCCGAAGAGCCCCTCGGTTTCGAGCAGCCGGTGCACGAAGTTCCAGTCGCTTTCGTCCTGGCGGCAGTAGGAGCGCGCGGGAAGCGGACTGGACAACGCGAACTGGAACAGGCCCTGCGATTGCGGATGGGCGTTGAATACGTCGGCGACGATGTCGTCGGCGCTCCGGTCCTGCCAGATGCGTTGATCGCGACGGAATTTCAGGAAGTGCATCCACGAGGCGAAACCGAGCTGATAGCCGGTCAGCCCGCTGTTCGAGCCGAGCCGGCGTGCGGTATGCACGTAGCCGTTGTGCGGCTGATACGATTTGTCGGCCTGCTGGACCCAGAGCGTCACGGGCTGCGCGATCAGCGACTTGAGCTCGATGCTGCCGGTCGTCGAAACGACGTCCACCGTGAATTCGAAGTGGCGCCCGAGACGCGAGCGCCCAACGACACGCTGCGGCACCAGGATATTCGAGCCCAACGGAGTATCGAGTTTGAGCAAGCGGTCGCTTTGTGTCAGATCGCTCGAAATCGTGCTGGCCAAATCTTGCGTTCCCATTCCACCCTGCCTTTCAAAGTCATGTTTGCATCGCGCGAGCATTTTATAAAAAATTTGTGTGACGAAATCAATGCCTTGCAATTAATGCTTTGAAAATCAAGGGGAGAAAGGCGAGAAATGAGAAAAAAATGCCGATTAAGAGATGGATGATTAGAAATCGGTAGAAATAGCGCGGCTGTAAGCTTGAATAATTCTGATATTCCGTCGCTTCAATCGGAACCGTGCGAATCGCGAGGGGATTTAACCGTTCCGTTATCCCGGTCCCGCACGAACGGCACCGACTTTCGTCTTTAAGTCCTCAGCCCTTCACCTGCTCCGCCGATATCCAGCCGTTAGCGACGCCGATCTGCGCGATCTGTTTCGCGACCGCGCCGGCGAGGCGCTTCGCATCGTCCGACACGCCGGCGCGTTTCGTTTCGCTTATGCCGTGCAGGCCCGCGCCCGCCGCGGCCGTGGTCGCGATGCTGCCGGCTGCCGCGCCCACCCCGGCGGTTTCGGCGATGCCCGGCATCCTGCCGCTGTCCGCATTGGCGGTGAAGCTCTGCACGAGACGCGCCGCGCCGCCCGCCGGCTGGTAGATGATCCGCACCGAGCCCGTCACTTCGCTCTTGCCTGCGCCGAGGCCGATCAGCGTGCGACGGCGGCGATTGCCGGAGTCGATCGTGTCGAAGCTGCCTTGCACAAGCAGCACGTTCTGATCGGCGGGCACGGGGCCGTCCGAGCGCGCCGCGTGCAGACCCATCGCCTGCAACTGGCGCACGATTTCATCGGCGGTCTGCTCGCGAACCTGGGCTGCATCGGCGACCTGCTGCTGTTGCGCCGACGAACCCGACAACTGCGTCTTCAGCTTCTGCAGCATGCCGCTATCGAGTTTGACCTGGCGCGGATCGGCGTCGAACGTCGAGACGTAAATCGTGTCCGGGTGCGCCATCGCCGGTACGCCGGCTGATGTGCCGGTTTGCGCATCGCGCTGCGTGGCAACGGGCGGATTCATCGCGCTCGCGTTCGTGATCTGCGCGCCGGCGCAACCGCTCAATAGCGCGCTGCCACAGACGAGTGTCATGCAGGTGAAACGGGCCGCATTCTGTTTGATGAAGTTCATTGGGTTCAACATGATGATCCTGTCGTCGGCACCGGGTGCCGGTCGGTTCGAAGCCATGCGCCGATGATCGGGCAACCGTGGGATCGTCGATCATCGGCGAAGGGATTCGCACGTGGAGCACTTCGATCGCATGCGTCGTTGATTCGTACGCACCGGCAGCGAACGAAGTATGGGCGCGTGGTGCGCCGGACGCCATTCGACAATTATTTCGCGCGATGTCGCGGCGAAATGCGCGCGAGTGAAGGTGTGTCGAGGGCACGGTCGCAGCAGCCTGCGACGTAAAAAAGAACGGGCGTGAGATGAAAGCGCCTACGCGCGAGCAGCGTGAGCCGTAGGCGCAGCGGTCCATGCGGACCGGCACGGATAATACGGCGTACGCGTCGAAGTCGTCGGCATGCGCAACGCAATGAGCGTCCGCACGGATGCGCCACGATCAATTCAAGGCCAGCTTGATGATGCAGCACAGGACGAACACGAGCAGGGCGGCGGCAATGGCCAGGTTCAACGGATAGCGCATTCTTCACCCTGCCCGGACGTTTCGGTGCTCCTATCCTAGTCACCTGGGGGAAGATGAAAAGCGCCAGTGAAGCGCCAATGTGGGACAGCCAACGTAGCGTGCCGAAGGGCTGCGCGATGCGGTGGAGGGAGCGCTTCCACGCGAGGACGGCCGATCGTAATGGCCGGTCTTGCGCCGAGCATGAAGCGAGTAAGCGCCGCATACCACGCGACGCTTTATTCCATCCAAACACGCAGCCACGAACGGCCGCGCAAACCCGGCACCTCCACTCGACGCATCGGCTCAGTGCGTCGGTGCAGTGCGGCGGCTCAATGCGACTGACCGGAAGACTGCCCCGACGGCATGCCATCCGGCATACCATGCGATGCCTTGTTTGCCACGGCGAGGTCTTCCGCGAGACTCGTGCGCAGCGTGGCGATTGCCTGTTCGGGATTCGCGGGCTTCAATTGTTCGCGAGCCAGCGAGTCGTAGACGTAGTGCCGCAGCATCGGGTCCTGCGTCTTGCCCAGCACGTCGCGGTACACCGCGACGATTTCGCTTTCATGACCGCTCAGCGCATAGAGACGGCGCAACTGTTCGAGATCGTGGATCACCGCGAAGTTGGCGCCGCCCGGACCCCTCATCTGACCATGGCCGCGAAACGGCGGCGGCCCGTCGCCATGCATCGCGCCGGGCGGTGGGGGCGGCGGATCGTCGGCGCAGGCGGCCGTTGCGATCAGGCCGGAAACCGCGGCGAGCGCCGCGCAGAATAGGGCTTTTTTCATCATGTCGCTCCCGTCGAGAACGGTGCCGGCGCCACGATGGGCCGGTCCAGCCGCAACGATAGTCGACTCGATGATTCGTCGGGTTACTGAAAGCGCTGCGGTAACTTACCGGGCCTTGCATCGGGGGCGGCGCGTCAGGGTGAGTCCGCTGGCGCAATGCGGCCGGATAGAGCATGATTGAGCGCGATGTGCCGTGCACCCCCCAAACCCAGCTTGCCGTGGTGGCTCGTGCGGCACACGCCGTCGCCAGGTCCCGATGCCATGCTTATGCGAGGTGGCCGCGCACCGGCGGCGTCCGTTCAACCGCAAGGAGGATTTCGCATGGACCGACCCGAAGCCGCCAATCCGTTTGGCGATCTCACGAAAATGCTCGAGCAGTTCAAGCTCCCCGGCTTCGACGTACCCGCCATCATGGAAGCACGGCGCAAGGACATGGAAGCACTGGTTCAGGCGAATCAGACGGCTTTCCAGGGCATGCAGTCGCTCGCGCAGAAACAGGCCGACATGCTGCGCGCAACGCTGAACGAACTGCAAGCGCTGACGGCGCAACTGTCGACAGCGGGTGCGTCGCCGTCGGCGAAAACCGCGGAGCTGGTCCAGCAGAGCCTGCACAAATCGCTCGCCGATATGCAGCAACTCGCGCAGGCCGCGTATCAGACGCACGCGGAGTCGTATGCGGTCATCGCAAAACGCGTGGAAGAAAACGTGCAGGAGCTGAAGTCGCTTTTGCAGCAGCAAAAGAAATAACCGCGAAGCAAGCGGCGTTGCGCGCTTCGACGTGCGCTTCAAAGCACACTTCGAACACCCATGCCGCGGATGGCGATCGTGCCATCCGCGGCATTTTTTTGGCCCGATATTTTGGCCGATATAAGGTCTGATAAAAGGCCCGAAAAAAGTCCGACAGCAAGCCGCAGAAAGCGCCCGTAGTCAGAGGAATACACGCGTCGGACCCAGTTTGTTAAGCGAACGCTTACATGATCCGGACAAGCTTCGAGCGGTCTCTATTTTTTATGCAGCCCTTCCCGGATTTTCCGTGGCCGTTTGCTTTAAACGTCATATAAAACAGAAAAAGACGGCAAAGTACTGTTCGTAAAAGGTTTCGCTATCGTCAGTCAAACGAAGTCGAACGTACTGATCGCGCGTCGCGGTTTGAATCGCGGCGCAAACGATTGCCGCGTGCCGTCCGCCTCGCTAAAGTTTCGCCCCATCCTTCCGTAGACGCATTCACGCAACCGATCGGCGTGAAGGCAAGCCGGTTCCGCCGGTCAGGTGTGCGCCCCTGGTTTCGCGTTTGTGGCGGCTTCATGCGGTCACGGGCGTTTCATCTCGAAGGAAATCTCTTGAAACCGATGTTTCTTACCCGCATTGCCTGCGCAATGCTCGGGGCGAGCTGCGCATTGCCGTTCGCCGCGCACGCGACACTCGGCCAGAACGTCAGCACCGTCGATGGCGATCAGTCGCACCTGCACGCCGTCGCGCACGCGGCCACCACGCAGGGCGCGTACTCGGTGCATCGACTGACGTTGCCGTCCGGCACGCAGGTGCGCGAGTACGTCGCGCAAAACGGCATCGTGTTCGGCGTCGCGTGGGACGGCCCGACCTTGCCCGATCTCAAGGCGATGCTCGGCGCCTCCTTCGACGTGTACGTGGCCGCCGTCGCGAACCGGCGCGGCACGCCGCTCGCCGTGTCGAACAGCGACCTCGTGGTGTTTTCGAGCGGCCATCTGCGTGCGTTCACCGGTTACGCGTATCTGCCGCGGGCGCTGCCCGCGGGTGTCGATGTCGGCGTCATTCAATAACGGAGCGAATCATGCGATACAGGTCTTCGTGGATGACCCTGCTGGGCGCGGCACTCGCCGCACTGATCGTGAGCGCATGCGGTGGCGGGGGCGGTGGCTCCGGCGGCGCGAGCAGCACAGCCAACTCGGCCAATTCGGGCAACTCGACGGCTTCGTCGAGCAGCCCGACCGTGACCAACACCTCGCCGGCGCCGCAGGTGCTTGCCGCCAACGCGGTGCGCGTGACGGTCGACTCGGGCGTGAGCAACGTGCCGAACATGCCGTTCGTCAGCATCACGATCTGCGCGCCCGGCACGAGCGACTGTCAGACGATCGATCACGTGCTCGTCGATACGGGCTCGTGGGGCGTGCGCGTATTCGCCTCGCAATTGCCTGCGTCGATGAATCTGCCGCCACAGAAGGACGGCGCGGGTAATCTCGTCGCCGAATGCATGCAGTTCTTCGATGGCTATACGTGGGGCGCCGTGAAGCTCGCCGATCTGCGGATCGCCGGCGAAACGGCGGCGTCGCTGCCGGTCCAGGTGATCGACCCGAACTACGCCTCGCTGCCCGCCGATTGCGCGGCCGTCGGCGCGTCGCGCAATACGCCGGCGGCGTTGCAGGCCAACGGCATTCTCGGCATCGGCGTGTTCAAGCACGATTGCGGCGGCAACTGCGTGCAGCAGGCGATTCCCGCGACGTACTACGGTTGCGGCGCTTCGGGCTGCACCTCGATTCCGCTTGCCGAGAACTATCAGGTCGCCAATCCGGTGCCGTACTTCACGACCGACAACAACGGCTCGGTCCTGAGTCTGCCGACCGTGAACGGCGGCGCGCCGTCGGTATCGGGGCAGCTCGTGTTCGGCATCGGCACGCAGAGCAACAACGCGCTCGGCAATGCGCAGGTGATCGGCGTGAGTCCGTCGAACGGCACCTTCACGACGGTGCAGAACGGCACGACGTACTCGCACAGCATTCTCGATAGCGGCTCGACCGGACTCTTCTTCCAGACCTCGTCGATGCAGGCCTGCGCGAGCCCGAATAGCGCGTACTACTGCCCGGGTTCGACGCAGCAGTTGAGCGCGATGATCGAGGGCGTGAACGGCGTGACGAGCGCGGTGACGTTCGGCGTCGCCAATGCGACCTCGGTTGCGCAGACCTATAACGGCGATGCGGCGCTGCCGCTGCTCGCGGGACCGGCGTTCGTGACCTCGGCGGTATTCGACTGGGGGCTGCCGTTCTTCTATGGCCGCAACGTGTATGCGGCGATCGAGCAGCAGGGGACGCCGGGCGGGACCGGGCCTTATGTCGCGTATTGAGCGATGGCGCGGAGGGCATGCGCGAGCCTGTGAGCGAAGGCCGCGCATCGCTGCATGAATAAAACCCGCTGCTGGTCGATCCGGCAGCGGGTTTTTTTATGCCGTCGTCGTGCGCGAACTCAGGCGTTGTCGGCGTCGAGTCGATGCGGTTCGTGCGAGGGACCCGCCGCGGCGGCTTCGTTCACGGCGGCTTCGTCCTCGCTCGCAGGCGTTGCCGGCGGATCGGTGGCCCGCGTCTTCTTTTCTCCCGCCGCCGCGATTACGTGATGCACGAAGCGCAGCTTTTCCACCACCGGCGCGGCGAGCGTGAACGGGTAGCCATCGGCGATACCGAGGCTGCGGTTCAGGCTGTTCAGCGCATACGTGAGCGGAAACCAGCGCTTGAGCAGATTGTCGAAGCTCGCGTCCTCGACCGGCGTGCGGTCGGTCAGCGTCGGTTCGCGCGGATCGTCGGGCAGCAGCGCGAGTCCGTAAGTGCTCGCGGTATCGAGCACGTCGACGATCAGCAGATAGTGCGCCCACGTCTCGGCCCAGTCTTCCCACGGATGCATCGTCGCGTACGCGCTGATATACGAGGCCTGCCAGTCGGCTGGTGCGCCGTCGCGATAGTAGGCTTCGAGCGCTTCGCCGTAATCGGCGCGTTCGTCGCCGAACAGTTGGCGATACGGTTCGAGCCGGCTCGGCTCGTTTTCGATCAACTGGCTGAAGTAGTAATGCCCGGTCTCGTGGCGGAAGTGTCCGAGCAGCGTGCGATACGGTTCGCCCATCGCGGTGCGTACTTTCTCGCGATGGGCGTCGTCGGCTTCGGCGATGTTCAGCGTAATCAGCCCGTTGTCATGGCCCGTCATCACGCGCGCGCCGTCGTCGCCGTCGGCGAGGAATTCGAAGGCGAGGCCGTGCTCGGGGTCCGCGTCGCGCGACGTCACGTCGAGCCCGAGTTCAGCAAGCGTGTACAACAGACGCCGCTTCGCGACTTCGAGCCGATACCAGTAGAGGCGGTTCTCCGGTTCGGCCAGGTTCGGGATCGTGTGCGTCAGATGACACGCACGGCACAGCGTGTCGGGCGAGGCGTCGGGAATCATCCAGTTGCAGACATTTTCGACCGCATAGTTGTGGCATTGGCGGAACAGCGTGCCGTCCGCGCGCGG
Source organism: Paraburkholderia sp. Ac-20336 (assembly GCF_017105025.1). Lineage (NCBI taxonomy): Bacteria > Pseudomonadati > Pseudomonadota > Betaproteobacteria > Burkholderiales > Burkholderiaceae > Paraburkholderia > Paraburkholderia sp. Ac-20336. Next base: position 154,537 of record NZ_JAAGPS010000003.1, read on the forward strand.
ATGCAGGCTGCGCCAGCGGTCTTCGCCGGCGGTCTCGAACGCGCTGATTTCCTTGAGATCAGGAAGGTAGCCGAGCAGGGACTCGCAGCGTTCGCAGCGGACGTTCTCATAGAACACGAGTTGCGAGCAGCGATTGCAGTGGAAGGTTTTCATCGGTCGGACCCGGTGGTGAAGGCGGCGTGAAGAGGCATGAGTCACGTTCATGAGCGGTTCATGAGCGAAAGCCCGCCGCAATCTTCATGCCGCGATTGCCAGAACTCACTGCTTTAACGCACAGTACGTACATGATCGTGCATCGGCGGCGCGCCGCTTTGGTGCACGGTTCGATGGCGCACCGCGGCAACGCGCGGTGCGTGGCGGGAGTGTTTCGCGAGAGATCGCGGTTAACCGGATAGAGGTTAGATCGAAGTCCAGCGCAACATGATGAAAGTCGCCTCGGGGCAGCGAGACTGGGTAGCGAGACCGGGCGGCGAGATCAGGCAGCAGCGAATGCAACGGCAGCAGATGCAACCGCAGCAGATGCAACAGCAGCACACGTCAGCACAACGCAATTCATGAAGCACCAGGCGGTTCAGGTAGCGGTTGTCGCTCAACGGCATAGAGCTTGCTTTCTGGCGGGCTGCCCATCTTCGTCGAGGAGTCCGGAGTGTCCATTCGCGTCGCGTTGCATCACGTTACTCATTACCGCTACGACAGGCTCGTCTCGCTGTCGCCCCAGGTCGTGCGGCTGCGGCCCGCGCCGCACTGCCGTACGCCGATCCTCTCGTATTCGATGCGGGTCGAGCCGGAGCGGCACTTCATCAACTGGCAGCAGGACGCCTTCGCCAACTATCAGGCGCGGCTCGTGTTTCCCGAACCGACGCGCGAATTCAAGGTGACCGTCGATCTGGTCGCCGAAATGGCCGTCTATAACCCGTTCGATTTCTTTCTCGAACCGTCGGCCGAGCAGTTTCCGTTCGACTATGCGCCGGAGCTTGCCGCCGAACTCGCGCCGTATCGCATCCAGCGGCCGATGACGCCGCGCTTCGCCGAATTCGTCGCGAGCATCGACCGCACGCCGGCCGGCACCGCGAACTTTCTCGTCGCGCTCAATCAGCGGCTGCAACACGAGATCCGCTATCTGATCCGGATGGAGCCCGGCGTGCAGACCCCCGAGCAAACGCTCGTGAACGCTTCGGGTTCGTGCCGCGATTCGGGCTGGCTGCTCGTCGAGACGCTGCGGCAACTCGGCTTCGCGGCGCGCTTCGTGTCGGGCTATCTGCTGCAACTCGCGCCCGACGTCAAAGCGATCGACGGCCCGAGCGGCACCGAAGTCGACTTCACCGACCTGCATGCGTGGTGCGAAGTCTATCTACCCGGCGCGGGCTGGATCGGGCTCGATCCGACCTCGGGGCTGCTCGCGGGCGAGGGGCATATTCCGGTTGCGTGCACGCCGGAGCCGGGCAGCGCGGCGCCGATCTCGGGCGCGGTCGACGAATGCGAGGTCGAGTTCGGCCACGCGATGTCGATCGAACGCGTGCTCGAAACGCCGCGCGTGACGAAGCCGTACAGCGAGGAAGTCTGGAGCGACGTGCAGGCGATGGGCGCGCGGGTCGATCGCGAACTCGCCGGGATGGACGTGCGCCTCACGATGGGCGGCGAGCCGACCTTCGTGTCGGTGCGCGACCGCGACGCCGCCGAATGGAACACCGATGCGCTCGGGCCCACCAAACGCGGCTACGCGGTCGCGCTGATGGACCGGCTGCGCGAGCGCTACGGCGCGGGCGGCTTCCTGCATCTCGGCCAGGGCAAATGGTATCCGGGCGAACAGTTGCCGCGCTGGGCGATGTCGCTCTACTGGCGCGCCGACGGCGAGCCGTGCTGGCATAACCCCGCGCTCTTCGCCGACGAACGCGAGCCGGGCCGCTATACCGCCAGCGACGCGCAGCGTTTCATCGCGCATCTGGCGGACAAGCTCTCGGTCGACAAGAACTGCATCGAGACCGGCTACGAGGATACCTGGTACTACCTATGGCGCGAGCGCCGCCTGCCCGTCAACGTCGATCCGTTCGATGCGCGCCTCGACGACGAACTCGAACGCGCGCGTCTGCGGCGCGTGTTCGATGCGGGGCTGAGCCACCCGACCGGCTACGTGCTGCCGCTCGGCCGCGCACGCGGACTGCCCGGCTCGACGCCGAAGTGGGTCAGCGGCCGCTGGTTCTTCCGCGACGAACGCATGTACCTGATTCCGGGCGATTCGCCGATGGGCTACCGCTTGCCGCTCGACTCGCTGCCGTGGGTATCGGAGACCGACTATCCGTATCAGCACGCGCACGATCCGTTCGCGCCGCCGCAGCCGTTGCGCACGGCCGCGCAGTTGCGCCTGCAATACGAAGGCGTGCGCGAGCAGGCGGGGTCCGCCGAGGCAACGGCCGAGGCACGCCAGGCCGCGGCGTTGTCGCTATCCGCGGCGGATGTGCTGAGCGGCATGCCGGGCGGCACCGTGCTGGCCTATGCGCCACGCGCCGACGAGGCGCGGGAAGGAGTGCTGGGAGAAGCGCAGGCGCCCGCACGCGGGCAGTCGTCGGCGGATACGCTGCGCACCGCGCTCTGCGTCGAGGCGCGCGACCCGAAACGCGCGGCCGGCCCGAAGGCCGAAACGGATTCGTTCGGCAGCGGCCATACGCTGCTGCATGTATTCATGCCGCCGCTGACCGATCTCGACGATTATCTCGACCTGCTCGCCGCAGTCGAAGCGACGGCCGAAGAACTGAAGATGCAGGTCGTGCTCGAAGGCTATCAACCGCCGCGCGACGCGCGCCTGAAGGTGTTGCAGGTGACGCCCGACCCCGGCGTGATCGAAGTCAACATCCATCCGGCCGCGAGCTGGGAGCAACTCGTCGATCACACCGAGTACCTGTACCGGTCGGCCGAGCACTGCTATCTGAGCAGCGAGAAGTTCATGCTCGACGGCCGCCACACCGGCACCGGCGGCGGCAATCACTTCGTGCTCGGCGGCGCGACGCCGGCCGACAGTCCGTTTCTGCGCCGTCCCGATCTGCTCGCGAGCCTGGTCGCGTACTGGCATAACCATCCTTCGCTGTCGTATCTGTTCTCGGGGATGTTTATCGGGCCGACGAGCCAGGCGCCGCGTATCGACGAGGCGCGCAACGATCAGGTCTACGAACTCGAAGTCGCGTTCGCCGAATTGCAGCGGCAGATCGATCTGCTCGGCGGTCGCGACAGCGCAAGCCTGCCGCCGTGGATGATCGACCGCGCGCTGCGCAACATCCTGATCGACGTGGCCGGCAACACGCACCGCGCCGAGTTCTGCATCGACAAGCTCTATTCGCCCGACGGCCCGACTGGCCGCCTCGGCCTGCTCGAACTGCGCGGCTTCGAAATGCCGCCGCATGCGCGCATGAGTCTCGTGCAGCAACTGCTGCTGCGTGCGCTCGTCGCGCGTTTCTGGCGCACGCCGTACACGCAGCGCCTGACGCGCTGGGGCACCGAGCTGCATGACCGCTTCCTGCTCGGCACCTTCGTCAGGATGGATTTCGACGACGTGCTCGCCGATCTCGGCGAAGCCGGCTTCGCATTCCATAGTGCGTGGTTCGCGCCGCATTTCGAATTCCGCTTCCCGCTGGTCGGCGAGATGGTCGTGAGTGGCGTCGATCTGACGATCCGCAACGCGCTCGAACCGTGGCACGTGATGGGCGAGGAAGGCGCCGCCGGCGGCACGGTGCGCTATGTCGATTCGTCGGTGGAGCGGCTCGAAGTGCGCGCGCTCGGCTTGAACGGCAACCGCCATGTGCTGACCGTCAACGGCGTGCCGGTGCCGTTGCAGCCGACCGGCCGCGTCAGCGAATACGTGGCCGGGGTGCGCTTTCGCGCGTGGTCGCAGGCGTCGGCGCTGCATCCGACGATCGGCGTGCATGCGCCGCTCACGTTCGATCTCGTCGATACATGGACCGGCCGCTCGCTCGGCGGATGCCAGTATCATGTCGCTCATCCGGGCGGGCGCAACTACCAGACCTTCCCGGTCAACGCCTACGAGGCGGAAAGCCGGCGGCGCGCGCGCTTCTTCGCGTCGGGTCACACGCCGGGGCCGCTCGCGGTGGGCACGCCGCGGCGCAGTCTCGAGTTTCCGTTCACGCTCGATCTGCGCCGCCGTTGACAACGATGGACTCCTGACCTCACACGACCTTGGCCTTTCAATCGACCTTGCCCTTCGAAGCGTCCGCGCCGCACGCGGATGCTTTGTCCCTGTTGCGGTTGCTGCCGGGTCATGACGGACATTGGGACGAACTGCGCGACGCGTCCGGCGCGCTGCGCGAACCGTGGCGGCAGTTCTTCGCGCTGCTCGGCGAAGACGGCATCGCGCGGCTCGCGGACCACAATGCGTCGATCGCGCAGCAGATTCGCGACAACGACATCAGCTACAACGTCTATGCGGACAACGGCAAGTCGCGGCCGTGGGCGCTCGGCCTGCTGCCGTTTCTGATCAGCGAAGCCGAGTGGGCGCAGATCGAGCGCGGCGTGAAGCAGCGCGCGCATCTGCTCAATGCCATCGTCGCCGACATCTACGGCGCGCGCACGCTGCTCGAACGCGGGCAATTGCCGCCCGCGCTGGTCTTCGGGCATCCCGGCTATCTGCGTTCGGTGACGGGCTTCACGCCACCGGGCGGGCAGTACTTGCAGGTCGTCGCGCTCGATCTGACGCGCACGCCGAACGGCGAGTGGAGCGTGCTCGCGCATCGCACCGAGGCGCCGTCCGGCCTCGGCTATGCGCTCGAAAACCGCCTGATCGTCTCGACGCTGTTCGCCGGGCCGTTCCGTGCAATGCGCGTGAGCCGCCTCGCGCCGATCTATTCGCAACTGATCGCGACGCTCGTGCGATCCGCGCAGGCGACCCTGGGCAACGCAGCGAACGCCGGCGATGCCGATGCATCATCTTCTGATATATCGCCGCATATCGCGCTGCTCACGCCGGGGCCTTACAGCGAGACCTATTTCGAGCACGTGTTTCTCGCGCGCTATCTCGGCGTCACGCTGGTCGAGGGCAAGGACCTGACCGTGCGCGGCGACCGGCTCTATCTGAAGACACTGACCGGGCTCGAACGCGTGCACGTCGTGCTGCGCCGTCTCGACGACGCGTTCTGCGATCCGGTCGAGCTGCGCGCCGATTCGACGATCGGCGTGCCGGGCCTGTTGCAGGTGATGCGCGCGGGCAATGTGATCGTGTCGAACGTGCCGGGCGCGGGCTTCGTCGAATCGCCGGCGCTGCACGGTTTTCTGCCGGGCATTGCCGAGGCGCTGCTCGGCGAGGAACTCGTGCTACCCGGCGTGCCGACCTGGTGGTGCGGCGAGGCGGCCGCGCGCGAGCATGCGTTCGAGCATCTCGACACCGCCTTTATCGTGCCGACATGGCCGCTCGCGGGACGCGACGCGCCGCCGGGCATCGAGCAGGGCGCGCAGCCGCTCGCGGCCTGGCGCGAGCGCATCGAGGCGATGCCCGATACGTTCACGATCCAGCAGGAGCAGCGCTTTTCGTGTACGCCGCGCTACGAGGCCGGCACGATCGGCGGCCGGCCGTCGGTGCTGCGCGTCTATGCGATCGCCGACGTCAACGGCGGCTGGCACGTAATGCCGGGCGGCTTTACGCGCATGGCCGCCGAGCGTCAGACGACCGTGTCGATGCAGCACGGCGGCAGCAGCGTCGATACGTGGGTGCTGTCGAGCCAGCCGAGCTCGACGTTTACGCTATTGCCTTCGCCGATGCAGCCCGCCGACCTTTCGCGCCGGCATCGCACCGTGTCGAGCCGCGCCGCGGAAAACCTGTTTTGGGCCGGCCGTTACGGCGAGCGCGCGGAAAACAACGTGCGGCTGTTGCGGCTGATTCTCGGCTCGCTCGAAGGCAACGATGCCGATGCGATGTTTCCGGCGCTGGTCGAACTCGCGACGTACTGCGGTCTCGTGCAGCCGGGCGATATGGCGTCGCCGCATACGCCGCCTTCGCCGCAGACCTTCGAGCGCGTGCTCGTCGCGAATCTCTCCGGCAGTGCGGGCAGCGTCAGCATCAGCCAGAACCTGAGCAGTCAGGCGCGCGCGAACGGCGAGGTGCGCGGAAGATTGTCGAACGATCACTGGCGCGTGATTCTCGCGGCGCGTAATGACTTCGAGGATGCATTGCAGGCGTTGTTGCCGGTGGCCGCTAATGGCAATAGCAGCGGCAAAGGCGGCGCGAGCGGTGCGGCGGGTGGTACGGCAGACGGCACGACGAATAGCGCAAGCGCCAATGCCGCCGATCGCTACGACCGCGTGACGCTCGCGAACGCGCTCGAACATCTGTCGGTACAGTTGTCGGCGATCAGCGGCGCGCAGGGCGATCGCATGACGCGCGACGGCGCGTGGCGCCTGCTGTTCGTCGGCCGCCATATCGAACGCGTCGCGACGATGACCGCATTCGTTCGCGGCGTCGCCGCGCATGGTCAGCTTGCGGCGCCGGCCGGTTTCGATCTGCTGCTGCAACTGTTCGACAGCACGCTCACGTATCGCTCGCTGTATCCGGGCCGTTTCGAAGTGCCGGCCCTGCTCGATCTGCTCGTGATCGAACCGCACAATCCGCGCGGCATTTACGGCGTGTACGAACGGCTGCGCAAGAAGCTCGATGAAATCACGGCGACGACGGACAGCGCGCGGCACCGGCCGTTCGCGGAGCTATTGCCGCCCGTCGAATTGCTGCCCTCGCTCGAATCGCTGTGCGAAGTCGACGAGCAAGGCGCCTACACCAGCCTGATTGCGCTGTGCGATCAGATCGGCGGCTTCGCGAATGCGGCCGCGCATGAAATCAGCGCGCGTTATTTCAGTCACGCGACCACGGTCGCCTCGCAGGTGTGGGTATGAAGAACGCGCCGACCGTGCTGTCCGTTTCGCATCGCACGACTTATCACTACTCGACCTATGTTGAGACCGCGCAGCATCTCGCGACGATCCGGCCGCTCGCGTGCCCGTGGCAGCGCGTGATCTCGCGCAGCGAGCGGATCGAGCCGCAGCCGTCGTATCTGCATAGCCGTATCGACGCGTTCGGCAATGACGTGCTGTACTTCGCGCTCGATACGCCGCACGAATGCTTGCAACTGGTCAGCGAAACGACGGTGTCGCTGACGCCGCGCTGGACCGATCTCGATGCCGAGGCCACGCCCGCGTGGGAAACGGTGGCCGATGCGCTGCGGTTTCGCGTCGGCGGCGAGTTTCGGCCCGAGGTCGAGTTCTGTTTCGCGTCGCCGAATATCGCCTTGCGGCCGTCGCTGCGCGACTATGCGTTGCCGAGCTTTACGAGCGGCCGGCCGCTCGTGGCAGGCGCGATCGATCTGATGCAGCGGATTCACGCGGACTTCGCCTATAAGCCCTCGGCAACGCTGTTCGATACGCCGGCCGAGCGTGCCTTCGAACTGAAAAGCGGCGTATGCCAGGATTTCGCGCAGGTCATGATCGGCTGCCTGCGCTCGCTCGGCTTGCCCGCACGCTATGTGAGCGGCTATCTGCGCAATGATCCGCCACCGGGACAGCCGAAGCTCATCGGCGCCGACGCGTCGCATGCATGGGTTTCGGTGCATTGCCCCGGCAGCGGCTGGATCGATCTCGATCCGACCAACGACGTGCTTGCCGATCTCGATCATGTGACGCTCGCGATCGGCCGCGATTACAGCGACGTGTCGCTGTTGCGCGGGACGATTCTCGGCGGCGGCGCGCATCGGATGGAAGTGGGGGTGACGGTGCTAGGGCTAGAATGATGCAACCGTTTCCACCGTACCTGCGATGATTTCCACCCAGTACATCAGCCGTATTTCACTGCTGCGCGAGAAGGTCGAGTCTTTCGAGCGCTATCCGTTTTCCTTGCCCGCGATTCACTCGTTCGAGTCGCTCGAACCGCATCCGAAGGTGACGTTCCTGATCGGCGAAAATGGCTCGGGAAAATCGACGTTTCTGGAAGCGGTGGCGGTTTCGATGGGCTTCAATCCCGAGGGTGGGACGAAGAACTTCAACTTCGGCACGCGCAACTCGCACTCGAATCTCGCGGACTATCTGCGCATCGCGAAGGGTATCAAGCGCCCCAGGGACGGGTTCTTTCTGCGCGCGGAGAGTTTTTTCAACGTTGCCACCGAGATCGAGAACCTCGACTCGGAGCCGGGGCTGGGGGCGCGCATCATCCACTCGTATGGTGGCCGCTCGCTGCACGAGCAGTCTCACGGCGAATCGTTTCTGACGTTGCTGATGAACCGCTTCGGCGGCAAGGGGCTGTATCTGCTCGACGAACCCGAGGCCGCGTTGTCGCCGCAACGGCAACTCGCGGCGCTTGCCCGAATTCACGATCTCGTCAGCGACGACTCGCAATTTATTATCGCGACGCACTCGCCGATCCTGATGGCTTATCCCGATGCAACGATCTATCACTTCGATGCAAACGGCGTGTCGCAAATGGCGTATGAGGACACGGAGCACTACCAGGTCATGCGCGCTTTTCTGATGAACCCGCAGCGCATGCTCGACACGTTGCTAGGTGGCGAATAGCGCGTATTTGCTGCGCGCGCGAGGACTCGCGGCAAGTCCCGTTACGCGCTCTGCTTGTGCGTCTCGCGCGATGGAATCGTCATGGCGGCGACGCCGGCAACGACACACGCCAGTCCGAGCCACGCCGACGTGGACAGCGATTCGCCGAGCAGCGCCATGCCGATTCCCACGCCAATCGGAACGCGCAGATAGGCTTGCGCGGTCGTGCCGACCGAGCCGAGCGTTTGCACGAGCCGAAAGTAGATGACGAACGCCATGGCCGTCGAAAAGACCGCGAGCGCGGCTAGCGCCATGAGCGATTGCCATGAAGGGTGAAGCGTCCAGGGGCGATCGACGACCAGACTGACGGGCGTGAGCAGTATTGCGCCGGCAATCAGCGAGCCCGCCGCGGGCGCGGCCGGTGAGAGTCCTTTGAACGAGCGACCGTAAATCGCCGCGCCTGCATAGCAAACCGTCGCCGCGACGATCGCCAGTTGCGGAATCAGTTGATGCCCGAGTCCTTCGAATGCGCTTACGCCGACAACGAGGCATATGCCGGCGAGTCCCGCGACGACGCCGAACAATTTGCGGGGTGTCAGCGGTTCATGGCGCGTCATCGTCCAGGTGCCGAGAAATGCGAGTACCGGTGACGCGGAGTTGAGAATGGTCGCCAAACCCGCTTCGACCGAACGTTCCGCCCACGCGATCAGCGTGAAGGGAACCACGCTGTTCAATAGCGCCTGTACCAGGAAGCGGCGCCATGTCGCGAGGCCGCGCGGCATCGGGATGCGTTGGACTTTCATCCAGAACAGGAGCGCCGAACCGGCGATCAAGGTTCTCGCCGCGATGAGCGTTAGCGGGGGAATCGTGGCGACGCCGATCCGGATGAACGTATAGGACGCGCCCCATAGCGTCGAGAGCGCCAGAAGCAGGGCGAGTTCGAGAGCGGTGTTTGGGCCGTTTCCCGTGGCTGGTTCGGTACGGGGCAATTCGATTTCGCCTTGACGGTGTGGGTATGAGCGATGCGCGTCGTGGTCCGCCTGTGGAATCGAATTATGCGTGTGTCCTGATGTGGATGTTTCAGTGTGGAGTGAAATGTGGGTGGGGGTTGGTTTGGTTGTCTTGCATGCTTTGAGAAACGGTATGACGGTGGTTTTCGCTCTGCTCGCTCTGTAAAAGCGATGGACGGGGTGCTCCGTTCGATAACCCGGTTTCATCGATTGATTTGATAGTCTGCCTTCGAGGCAGTGACGACCTCGCCGCCGTGGTCGGTGAGGTCGCCGAGCCGAAAAAATCCAGGCCGCTGCCTTGGGTCAGTTTTTCTTCGCGGGGACGATTTCAGGCGTGCGCGGCAACGGTGGCGCACCGGGCAGATCAAAGCGGGCTTCCCATCGCCGGGTGCCGTCGGGGTCGGCATGGTCGGCGCCTGGCACATTGGTGTGCAGCGAGGGAGGCGCGGGATTACGCAGCACACGTAGCACGCGATTGACGAACACGTAGGGTTCGGGAAGTCCCTCTTCAGGCGCGCCGAGGCGGGGGAAGTCGCCCGCGCGGATCAGCAGGCAGTGGCCGACCCGCTCGATGCCAATGTCAGGCCGTGCCAGGTCGGCTCGCACGGCGGCTTCCCCGCCGAGGCGGTCGACGAACAGGTCGCCGATGAGGGTGTACCAGTTCACGCCCTTGATGAAGCCGTAATGCCCGACTTTGGCGCCGGGACGAAGGTCTTCATAAAGCGCCGTCATGTGGTCGGTCGATTGACCCTCGTACGACATGGTGTCGTATTCCATATCTTGTATGAACGCGTAGCTGTCGATTTCCAGTCCGCTGAACCGCTGCGCAAGCGCCCACTCCTGCGGCATGTACTCGTGGAAACTGTACGGCAGGATGGATGAGAATCCGCCGTAGCCGCCCCGCACCGGAAGCTGTTCGCAGACGAAGCGCAGGAACGCTTCGTAGCTCCGGACACCTTCGGGCGTGTTCACGAAATCCATCGGCATCCAGAATTTGAGGTAGGACAAGCCACAGTCCTGCCCTTTCTTCACGAAAAATCCTGACGGATCGGTATAGTCCTCGGCTACCGCCACATCGGTCAGCGTCTTGATCTGATAGGCTGCGGCGCTATCCTCGTCGATCGCGCTGGAGCGTACGACCTCAACCTTGATTTCGGGCTGAGTTTCCAGAATCGCCCGGCGCATCGCTTCGACCCCGCGTGATGTCTTCCGGCTGAAGCGCCCGTCATCGCCATTCCTGCCGCCTTTCAGGTAGGGGCCGAACAGTTGCTCGAAACGGTCGAAGCAGGCAAGCAGTCCCCGGCGTACATCGGGCTTCGAACCGCGCTCGAAGAACACCGTGCCGATTACGCCGGGGAAGATCACCAGCCGGCCCTGGTTGTCGTGCTGGCATAGTTCCTCGCCATAGCGGCTGAAGGCTTCCGCCGGTGCCAGCACCGGCTTTTTATGGGAAGAATTCATCATGTGATCCATTTGAAGTAAAAGAGAAATTGGGTGGACTGGTCAGTGCCGCCATCAGCGCCGCGTCGCCCGCTGTCGCGGTGATCGCCACCAGCGCGGCCAGCGCGCCGACCAGAGCCTGCGTCAGCACGACGGGAACGAGAACCCCATCGATGACGAGGACAACCACGGCCATCCCCCCGGACATGGTGATGCACACCTGTCCCCAGTCGATCTGCCGCAGTTGCTGGACGGTCAGGTCGGTCTGCTGTCTGATCTGCTGCCATGCGGCCTTGAGTTCAGCAGCGGTGTAGCGCGACACGGCCCGGTTTGCATCGTCGAGGTAGTGCCATTCATGGCCGGCGGCATGCGCTTCCGTTATCCACCGGCCCTGCTCGAACAGCCACTGCGCCTCCTGACGCAGCCAGGCCTGGGTGTCGTCAGAAAGCTCTCGGGCCCCTTGTGCCGCCGTATCCCATAACGCCGCCACACCGCTCGCGGCCGAATCGGCTGCGCCCTCCAGCGCGCTCCACGGCTCGAACCATGCGGCCTGCGGGACGGGGATCTTCGAGCGGAGCCGGGCGCGCAGCAGCAGCCTGCCGGCGACCTTGCCGAGGAATCCGGCGGCAATGGCCGCCTCGACCATTGCCTTTGCACGCTCCTCACCGCCCGAGACTTTCAGCACGGTCATGTGGCGGTTATCGCCGGCAATGCCGAGATAGTCGCGCTCCTGGTTTTCGCCCCAGGTATCTCCCGGAAACTTGACCTCGACGAGCCTCAGCAGGTTCGGCCACTGCGCCATGCCGTCGTGATCGACTGCTCCGCGCCCTGGCCACCGGTTGCCCTCGTTCTCGACGATCACCACATCCGGGCGGCGGACTTCGCCCGCAAGGCTGCCGGGCAGAGGAAACGGGTTCTGGCTGTGGCGGCGCCCGGGGGTGTCGCCGTCGGTCTTGCTCAGAAAAGGAATTGGCGCTTTTGCATGTCTGCTTGTTATCCACGGCCGCATATCAAACGACACCTCGGCCTTGTATCTCCAGCAGAACTCATGTTTCCTCTCATCCGCGCGAATCGCCGCGCTCATCGCAATCTGCTTGAGCAGGCTCGTTCCCACCAGGCCATCCGGTCTCTGCACCCGGAGTACCTCGGGCCACCACATCGCCGAGCGGATTTTTTCTTCGAGGTAACCCATTGCCTGATGCGGAAGACGGACGTATTTGGGTATGTCCTCCCGGATGGTCACTGTTGTGTCAACGGGAATCATCTGTGCTGCCATCAATACATGCTCTCCTCGTCAGTTGAGTTATTCGGTGATGCGGTTGGCAAACAATCTCCGTCCCGCCATCCGCGAAGGAAAGCTTGCGGATGGGCTCTCCCCAATCGCGAATAGGGAGCAAACCGACATATGGCCTGCGATCGTTCCCAACTTCCCGCAGAAAAGCAACGACACGATTTTGTCAATGAGTCGGAGATACCCTTGGCAAGAACGGACTCAGCCGTCCCGGAAGCCCACCGAAGTGCCGTGTCCTATGACTTTTGCACCGACTGCGCGTGGCACATCTGTGCTCAAGGCGATGATCTATTCATGACTGAAATTGTGAAAAATCCTTGAGTTTTAAGGCCGGAAAATATCCGCTAGAGCATCATTTCTTCTCCCGATGGCAAACGCGCTTGCCATATAGGTCACGATTCAGCACGACGGAAGAGACAGGGCTAACGACAGGAATGGCGATGTCCGCTATCGAGCAAGGCTCTTCAATTCACAAAAATCTTGACTCTGTGCGTATGCACATATAGACTGCGCAGCATGACCCGACCGATCTCCTACGACGAATGCAACTGCTTCGCGCTGCGCCAGGCGGCGCGGCACGTCACGCAAATCTACGAACGCCATCTCAGTGGTGTCGGGCTGACGGCTGCGCAGTTCACGATTCTCGCCAAGCTCGCGCGCATGCCGAATCTGCCGATGGCGGACCTTGCGGACGCAATGGTCATGGAGCGCACCACGCTGGTTCGCGCGATGAAGCCGTTGCAGCGCGACGGCCTCGTCGTGGCCGAAGCGGCGGAGCACGATGGCCGTACATTTCTGTTCAGCCTGACGGAAAAGGGCGAAGGGACGTTCGATCAGGCATCCATTGCATGGCGCGAAGCGCAGGACGAATTCGAAAAGAAGTTTGGCCGCGCGCGCGCCAAAATGCTGCGCGCCGAGTTGTTCAGCATTACCGGTTAGATTGCGCGGATCAACCCGCTTCGGCGGGTTTTCTTATACCTTGGTATGTGCATATGCACTAACATGCAATGAGCAGGAAAGTACCGCAATGGAAGCACTTTTCGACGACGACTGCTTTGCGATCCGCCAGGCGGCGCGCCACGTATCGCAAATCTACGACCGGCATCTGTCGAATGTCGGGTTGACCATTACGCAGTTTTCGCTGCTAGGGCGGCTCAGGCGCACAGGTCCGATGACGATGAAGCAGATCGCCGAGGCAATGCACATGCAGCGCACCACGCTGGTCCGCACGATCCAGCCACTGCGCCGCGATGGCCTCGTGTCGAGCGCGACGAGGGGCGCGGATGCACGCACGCTGTTGATTTCGCTGACCGCGACCGGTGCGGAGCGGCTGAGCGCGGGCCGCGCGCATTGGCACACCGCGCAAGCTGAATTCGAACACCGGTTCGGCGAGCAGCGCGCGGCTGCGCTGCGCACCGAACTGTTTGCGATCACCCGGGATTCGCTTTGACATCAACGCTAGAAGTCGCGGAGGCCGGCGCATGGCGCTGTTTTTTTAACCTGATAAGTGCATACGCAAATATACGAACCATGTCCACTACACCTTCGACTGTCGCGCCGCCGAGCGCGCTGCAACCCGCCCGGCAGGTACGGCGCATTCCGTGGATGCTGCTCGCGGTTCTCACGGTCATTGTCGTTCTGGCGCTTGCTGCTTCGTACTGGTTCTTCGTCGGCCGTCTTGTCGAGACGACCGACGACGCCTACGTCGGCGGTGACGTGACCGTGATGGCACCGAAGGTGAACGGCTTCGTCACCGACGTGCTCGTGCGCGACAACGAGTTCGTCCACGCGAACCAGGTGCTCGTGCGGCTCGATGCGCGCGATTACGAGGCCCGTCTCGCGCAGGCGAACGCCGAAGTGGAGAGCGCGCAGGCGGCCGTCATCGAACTGGAAGCGAAGAAATCGCTGCAACTCGCCTCGATCGGCGAGCAGGCCGCCGAGGTTCGCGCCTCCGGCGCCGAGCTGACGCGCAGCGCCGCCGACCAGACGCGCTATCGCGAACTCGTGAAAGACGATGCGGTATCGAACCAGGTCGTCGAGAAGGCCGACGCCGATCTGACGAAAGCGCGTGCCGCGGTCGATCGCAGCGGCGCGGCGCTGCTTGCCGCGCAACGCCAGATCGCGGTGCTCGACGCGCAGATTGGCGACGCGAAGGCACGTATCGCGACCGCGCAGGCCGCACAGCGCGTCGCGGCGCTGAACGTCGGGTACACGACGATCCGTTCGCCGATCGACGGCTATGTCGGCAATCGCACCGCACGCGTGGGGCTGCTTGCGAACACCGGCGTATCGCTGCTGACGGTCGTGCCGGCGAGCGGTTTGTGGATCGACGCGAACTTCAAGGAAGACCAACTGAAGAAGATGCATGCCGGAGACAGCGTCGACGTCGATCTCGACGCATCGAGCCGGCAACTGCATGGCGTGGTCGAAAGTCTCGCGCCGGCTACCGGCGCAACCTTCAGCCTGCTACCCGCCGAAAACGCGACCGGCAACTTCACGAAGATCGTTCAGCGTGTGCCGGTGCGCGTGCGCCTCGATGTGCCGAAGGACATGCAAAACGTGCTGCGTCCCGGTCTTTCGGCGACGGTCAAGGTACATGTCGACGCCGGCAACGCGGCAACTCGGGGATAAGCCGATCATGACTCACGTTCCCGACAATCCCGCCGATCAGCCGACCCGCACCAAGGTTTTCGCGTTCACGCTGATGTGCATCGGCTTCTTCATGGCGACACTCGATATCCAGATCGTCGCATCCTCGTTGCGCGACATCGGCGGTGGATTGTCCGCGAGTCAGGACGAATTGCCGTGGGTGCAGACTTCGTATCTGATCGCGGAGATCATCGTGATTCCGATGTCGGGCTGGCTCACACGTGTGTTCTCGACACGCTGGCTTTTCACGTTCTCCTCGTTCGGCTTCACGGTAACGAGCATGCTGTGCGGGCTCGCATGGGACATCCACTCGATGATCCTGTTTCGCGGTCTGCAAGGCGCACTCGGCGCCGCGATGATTCCGACTGTGTTTACCACGGCATTCGTGCTGTTTCCGGGCAAGCAGCGCCTGATTGCGTCCACGACGATCAGCGCGCTTGCCTCGCTCGCGCCGACCATCGGCCCCGTGATCGGCGGCTGGATCACGTCGCAATGGTCGTGGCACTGGCTGTTCTATCTGAATCTCGTGCCCGGTGTGATCGTTACGCTGATGGTGCCGAAGTATGTGCATATCGACAAAGCCGATCTGTCGCTGCTGAAGAAGGGGGATTACGTGGGCATTCTGCTGATGTCGGGTTTTCTCGGCTGCCTCGAATACGTGCTCGAAGAAGGCCCGCGCAAGAACTGGTTCGGCGACGACGTCATCGTATTGTGCGCGTGGGTCGCGGCAATCTGCGGCTTTCTGTTCGTCGTGCACGCCTTCACGGCGAAAGACCCGATTGTCGATCTGCGCGCGCTCGCGCTGCGCAATTTCGGCATCGGCAGTCTGCTGTCGTTCATTACCGGCATCGGGATTTTCTGCATGGTATTTCTGACGCCGGTCTTTCTCGGGCGCGTACGCGGTTTCGATTCGTTGCAGATCGGCCTTGCGCTGCTGTCGGTCGGCTGCTTTCAACTGCTCGCGCTGGTCGCCTATTCGATGCTCGCGCGCGTTGTCGATATGCGCATGCTGATGGTGTTCGGGCTCGTACTGTTCGGCATCGGCTGCTATCTGTATGTGCCGTTGACGAGTCAATGGGGCTGGCAGCAACTGCTGATTCCGCAGGCGTTGCGCGGCATCGGCCAGCAGTTCTGCATTCCGCCGATCGTCACGATGGCGCTCGGCGCATTGCCGCCGTCGCGGTTGCGTTCCGCGAGCGGGCTTTTCAATCTGATGCGTAATCTCGGCGGTGCAATCGGCATTGCGGTCAGCAGCACGATGCTGAATGACCGTTTGAATTTCCACTACGAACGGCTTGATGAGCATTTGACCGCGGGCCGTCCGGTGGTCGAGTCGATCCTGCAAAAACAGGCCGAATATCTGTCGGCCGTCGGCGGCGGCGTATTGAATGCAGCGAATGCGGGGCTCGGTGAATTGCACGCGGTACTGATGCGCGAAGCGCTCGTTCTTACTTTCTCCGACGCGTTTCTCGCCGTGTCGCTTTGCTTTGTGGTCGGCTTGCTGAGCGTGCTGTTTTCGCGCCCGTTCGGCAATACCGCGCCGCCGCCCGAAGCCCATTAAGGAGTCGAACATGAAGCGGATGATAATGACGTGGGCAGCGAGCGCGGCATGGCTCGCGCTTGCGGGATGCGCGGTGCAACCGGCCACGCATGCGGATTTGCCGCAGACGGTAGCGACGATCGCGCCGGCTGCGTGGAGCGTCGATGCGCCGCAGGACAGCGTGAGTGCCGATGCCTGGTGGACGCAGTTTGGCGATTCGGTCATGCATCAACTGGTCGAAACGGTGTTGACCGGCAACCTCGACGTGCAGGCTGCAATGGAACGCGTGAAGCAGGCGCAGGATCTCGTCACGCAGGATCGTGCGGCGCTCGTGCCGCAACTGAATGCGAACGCGGGCGCGTCGAGCACGCGCCAGAACACGCCGCCGCCGCTCGGCTATGTGCGGCAGGCCGGCTTCGGCGTGGCCGCGAGCTGGACGCCCGATGTGTTCGGCGGCGAACGTCTCGCGGTGCTGGCCTCGCAGGCGCAGGTGTCGGGACGCGAAGCCGCCTTGAACGAGTTGCGGCTCGCGCTTGCGGCGAATACGGCGGCGGCCTATATCGATCTGCGCTGGGCTCAGGCGCAATTGCAGATTCTCGGCGACAACGAAGCGATTCGCAGCCGTGCGCTGAAGCTCACGCAGGAGCGCTTGCATTACGGTCTGTCGACGCAACTCGACGTCGCGCGCGCGCAAAACCAGCTGGAGGATTTGCAGGCGCAGATTCCGCGTATGCAATCGGCGGTGCAGCATCAACTGAGTCTGATCGCCGTGTATTCGGGTCGTACGCCGGAAAGCGTCGACACGCTGCTGCTTGGCGACGCGCGCGAGATTCCGGTGCCCGCGCAAAGCGCGCCGCAGGTGTTGCCGTCCGAGGCGCTGCTGCATCGGCCTGACGTGCGCACCGCGTATGCGCTCGTCGAACAGCGCGCAGCGGAAGTGGGCGTGTCGAAGGCGCAGCGCTATCCGCAGTTCAGGATCAATCTCGCGGATGGGCTGCTTGCTTCGTCATACCTGGGATTGCCGACGCTAACCGACAATCTGTTTAGCGCCGCCCTCAATGCGACGAGCCCGATTTTCAACGCTGGCCGCATTACCGCGAACATCGACGCGAGCGAAAGCCGCATGCGCGAATCGCAACTCGGCTTGCAGCAGACGATGCTGCAGGCGTTGAAGGAAGTCGAGGATAACCGCAGCGATCTCGTGAGCGGCGCGGTACAAGTGCAGCGTCTCGGCGCTGCGCTCGATGCGTCGAATCACGCGCTGCGTTTGTCGACGGAGTTGTACAAGGGCGGTGCGTCGAGTTTTCTCGATGTTCTGGCCGCGCAGGAAGCGTATCTGCGCGACGCTGAATCGCTGAACCAGGCAAGGCGCGAGCATGCGCTTGCGGCGATTGCGTTGTATCGGTCGCTTGGGGGCGGTTGGGATGAGGGGGAGGCGGTGGCGGCGGTGGATCGGTGATGGGGTTTGATCGCGGGTAGATGGTGCGGCGCTTACTGCATTGCAGTCCCGGCTATATTCGTTCGTCGAAGGCCTGTTGTATCAGGAGATAGACGCGAGCTTACGTTGCGCGTATCGCAGGTTTCTACGCTGTTTCCATCCCAGTGTATGTGAATCACGACGTATGCAAAATGAATATACTGATGGGCATAGTGTTTTATCGGCAGTGGTCAGCATGAATCTGACCGGCAGCAGTCTGGGGCAATTGGCTGCCCAATTTTACAATTCCCGAAGATTATTCGATTGCATTCACATAATCGTCATACGTAAAATCGCGCGAGGTGAACGGATAATCAGATAAAGAGCGTCATGAATGCACAGGATTTAACCGGGGTGATAACAGGCGGCCTGTCGCAGCAGGACCGTCTTCTGAAACTGGATACGCCGGCAGGCAATGACGTACTGCTGCCACATCGGGTAACGGGGCGTTCGCGGATTGGCCGCGATTACCTGTTTATGCTCGACTGCGTTTCCACGTTGGCCGATGTTCAGCTCAAGACGCTGATTGCGCAGGGCATCACGCTGTGGATCCAGCAGACAGACGGTTCGTACCTCCCGCACCACGGCTACGTGCACATGGCGCGCCGACTGGGGAGCGAAGGCAGTCTTACCAGCTATCAACTGGCGTTTTCCTCATGGATGCACTTCCTGCGGTTTCGCCGCGATCAGAAGCACTGGCAGGACAAAAGCGTCGATGCGATCGTCTCAGACGTGTTCAACCAGCACCCGCAGGCGCACGGCATGTACCGCTTCGTGCTGTCGAAGCCGCTGCCCGAGCGCTCGTACTGCCGGCAGGACGACACTGACTGGAACTTCGTGCACCGGCTCCTGGAGTCGGAGGGGCTGTATGGCATATGGCAGCAGGCGGACGACGGCAAATCGCACACGCTGGTAATTACCGATAACCTCCAGACGCTTGCATCACTCTCGCCGGAGAGGGTTGGTTTCTATCGTGCGGGCGTAAACAGCGAGGCCGATGCGTTGATGCAGTGGTCGGGAACGCGGACGTTGCAGTCCGCACTGCTGTCGACGCGCACGTTCGACTACAAGAATCCGCCGACGCCGTTCAATCCGAAGGCCACGACAACTCCGACGATAGCCAACCAGGGCGCGCTGCCTGGGCAAGCCGAAGTCTATGAATACACGGGCGGCTACACCTACTCGAAACAGGAGCGCGGCGACCATCTGTCGAAAATCCGGATGGAGGAATGGGAGTCGCAGGCCAAGCGGTTCCACGGCGTTGGCGGCCTGCGCGCGATCGATGCGGGGCGGCGCTTCACGATCGCGGGCCATCCCTTGCACGACCAGGATGCTGGCGATCAACGCGAGTTTGCGGCCATTGAGGTCGAGTGGACCATCGAGAACAATCTCCCGATCTCCGGACACGAAGCGAATTATCCGCATAGTCTGAGTAACCAGCTGGCGCAGGCGCGAGCCGATGATACCGGCAAGCTGTTCAACGTCGCACACGCAGACGGCTCGACAGGGTTCTACCGGATTTATATCGAAGCACAGCGTACGAGCGTGCCGTACCGCAGCCCGTTCGAACACCGCAAGCCTGAAGCGAAGCTGGAATCGGCGATCGTTGCCGGTCCGCAGGGGCAGGAGGCGTATACCGACGGGCTTAATCGGATCAAGGTGTTGTTCGTGTGGGACCGGCTTAACGAGGGAGATGAGCGAGCATCCTGCTGGGTGCGCGTTGCGCAGTCCGATACAGGCAATGGTTATGGCGGCGTGCACATGCCGCGCGCGGGTGAGGAACTGCTGATCGGCCATATCGGCAACGACATCGACCGGCCGATCGCGCTGCACCGTGTGTACAACGGCGCGGCCAAACCGCAGTGGCACTCGAACGGATTGCTCTCGGGATTCCGCTCAAAGGAGTTCTCGGGCAACGGGTTCAACCAGATAGTGATGGACGACTCAACCGGCCAGAACCGTGTCCAGCTCTACAGTTCCAGCACCAACGCGCAGTTGCACCTCGGCTATCTGATCGATCATACCGGTAACACGCGCGGCAACTTTCTCGGCAGCGGGTTCGATCTGAGTTCGGAGGCATACGGCGCATTGCGTGCGGGCCGAGGTCTGTATGTATCGACACATTCGACGACGAGCCAGCCGCTCGATGCGCGCATGGCCGGCAATCAGCTCACCGGTTCGCAAGGGGTGCTCGAAGCAGCCTCGCGAGCGAGCGAAATGTCACGAGCGGAAAGCCTGAAGGACGGACACGATACGCTGAAGACCTTTACGGAGGCCACCCAGCATAGCGCGACGGGCTCGACAGGCGGTGGGGGCAGTACGGCAGGGGGCGGCACTGGTAATGCGAATGCGTTCTCACAGCCCGTCATGCTGTTCGCCGCCCCTGCAGGCATTGCGCTGTCGACGCAGAAGTCGGCACATGTTGCAACGGATCAGCACATCAATCTGGTGAGCGGCCAGAGCATGCATATTGCGACGGGCAAATCGCTCGTCGCAAGCATCACCAACAAACTGAGCCTATTCGTGCAGAACGCGGGGATAAAGCTGTTCGCGGCGAAGGGGAAGGTCGAGGTGCAGGCACA
The DNA here is from genome assembly GCF_017105025.1 of Paraburkholderia sp. Ac-20336. Lineage (NCBI taxonomy): Bacteria > Pseudomonadati > Pseudomonadota > Betaproteobacteria > Burkholderiales > Burkholderiaceae > Paraburkholderia > Paraburkholderia sp. Ac-20336. The sequence goes on from NZ_JAAGPS010000003.1 coordinate 175,058, forward strand.
TGCAGACAATGTCGAGCTGACCGCGCAGAAGTCGCTGTTGCTGGCCTCGGTGACGGAGAGGGTTCAGGCCGCTGCGCAGCAGGAAATTCTGCTGACGTCCGGGGGCGCATATATTCGCCTCAAGGACGGCAACATCGAGATTCACGCGCCGGGGACGATCGACTTCAAGGGGGCAAACTTCCCGTTCAGCGGGCCGACGCGCATGGATGTGACGAACCCGGCGTTCAAGGATATGCCGACGCGGCAGCTGACGTTGAATACCTTCGCTTCGCCATCTGCGACAAATGTCGCTCCCGCAGGCATGCCGTACAAGCTGTTTGCAGATGGCGCATTGGTCAAGCAGGGCGTGTTCGACAATACAGGCCAGTTACCGATCGATCACCATGTAACGACGCAGAAGTACACGCTAGAACTGGCGAGTGGTGTCAAGCATGAGATACCGGTGCCGGGCGAGTATCGGGATGCTGTCAATGGGGCACTTGCGAATCAGGGATTCCAGTTTCACGCGAATGGCAGTGCGCCGGATGTGACCTCACCCGGCGATCGCGCCCAGCATCGACAACGTTACAGCGACTTGCTCAATCCGCCATCGGGAGAAGATGCATGACCGGCGCGCCGATCACAACACCGCTTGCACAGAACCGGACATCAACCGCAGATGTATGTTCACCCTGGTTCGTGGACTTTACTGACGAGAACCGGCCCGTCGAGTTTCACCCGCTACCGTGCTCCTACAAGCCGCTAGTAAACGGTGAGGAGGCATTCGGTGCCGTTTACGATGCTATTAACGCAGCGAGATTCAGTGTCGATATCATCTGCTGGGGCTTTCAGCCTTCGATGTATTTCAGGCGTGGTGACCGCGGTGCATCGATGAATATCGGTGATCTGCTTATCACGAAGGGGCTGCAAGGCGTGCGGGTCCGAATTCTGTGCTGGGCGGATTCCCTCGGCATTGCGCAGATGTCCGAGAATTCGACTCCAGGTTTGACCTGGTGGAGGCACCTTTTCACGCAGAACGAGAACAATACGGAGCGGGAATACGATCGGGAGTGGTATCGACATGCGACCGCTCCGGGTGTTGGGCCTCAATGGGAAAACGTCAGAAACCGGCAGGCCGCGGAATTGCGGGCACGGCACACGGCAGGATTGCCGCCTCCTGAGCCAAGCCAGCTGGTAGCATTGCAGGGGCTCCCTGGCATCGAGATGCAGACGCGGGATTTCTCCTTGAAAGATCGATGGGAGATCATGTGGCGGGAATCTCGGTTCCGCGATGACAAAAGCCTCAACGAGGAAGCGGTCACGGTCGGCTTCGGTGGCGAACCGTCACATCACCAGAAAATGGTAATGGTGGACTACGAAGCACCGGAACACGCCGTGGGCTTCGTGATGGGGCACAACACGCTCGACGCTTATTGGGACGATGACAGGCATTCATTTGCCCGGATGCATCCGCGCTTCGGGCGCAATGGCGCGACGCCGAGACAGGACATGTCCGCGTGCGTTACTGGCCCGATTCTCGAACATCTGAATGTGAACTTCTGCCGTGCGTGGCAGCACACTACGAAGGTCGACTTGACCACACCGCGCAAGGCGCTGGCGACGCGACTTGCCGTGCGCCATGAGAGGGGGACACCTCTCATGGCGCAAATTCTACGCACGCAGTCGCAAAAAGCTGAGAATCGCCGGGACATCCGGTCGATGTATAAGCAGGTGACGAACAACGTATCCCGCTTCATATACATCGAGAACCAGTATTTCCGTTGGCCACCGCTGGTCGATCACATCAAGGCTGCCGTCAATAAACAACTGGCTTGGGGGCGTGACACCGGCAAGGATGGAACGGTTTATTTGTTTGTCGTGACCAACTCCAGCGATGACGCGCTGGAGAACGGGCAGGTTTCGACTTATCGCATGATGGAGTCACTTGGACATGCGGATACGATGCCAAATGTGACGAGGGCGGAGCGCGGCGACGCACTGCAAAACCAGCGAAGCACTCTCCAGTCCAAAATTGACGGTATCGACGATAGCGAGCAGACGGTGAGAGTATATGGCACCGGAACAAGCGCACAGAACGCGCCGTTTTTTGCCCAGAGCGAGGCACGTAAGAAAGACCTGCAGAAGAAACTGGATGCCGTGAACAGCAAGATTACCGACAATAACAAAGGGCAGATCATTCCCAGTGATATTCCGGGGTTGAAAACGTTGATCTGCACTCTGGTCGCACCGGACTCCCAGGCGGGAAACTGGATGAATACTTATGTACATAGCAAGATCATGATTATCGACGATGTGTTCCTCACGCATGGCTCGGCAAACGTCAACACACGCAGTATGGAAGTCGACAGTGAATTGAACATTTGCCATGAGCATGGCGATGTAACGAAGACGCTCCGGAAGCGGTTGTGGGCTATTCACACAAGGAACGGCGCTGCCAGTTCTCAAGGCGGGCTGCCGGACTCGGCCGCAAACAATGCTCAGGCTGTCGGTGACAATATTGAGGAGGCGTTCAAGGCGTGGAGTGGGATCGTCACAAGCAACAAAAAACGGATGGACAGCAAGAAACAGGCGCCTTTGGCATCTTTGATCAAGTTTCGAACCGATACGACAAAACGGAGCACGTTGGATTGATCATGCGTAGATCACTCATTGCCTTGTCTATTGTATGTCTGCTATCTGCCTGTTCGAAGAACGAGAATCACATGACCCAGTTGCCTGACGTTAGCGCAGTACGCCTCAAACTTGCCTTTACGTGTACGCACGAAGCCGATCATCTGCCGCTGCTCGATCCCGAATCGGAGAAACTTTTCCAGTACGGGCGATATCTTGAGAAGAAGGATGGGCCGAAGGATTTCAACGATGTGGCGCGCTACTACCGAATTGCAGCCGCGTATGGACACTACAAAGCGAACCACAATCTGCAAATCCTGATTTCGTCAGGATCGGCGTCGTCGCCCGACCCTGAAAAGGAAAGCGTCGATCTGGCTGAGCAGCTTGTCAAGGCAGGCGTGCCAAGTGGCTACTACGACATCGCGCACTATCTGCTAAATGGCTATGGTCTCCAACGAGACGAAGACGCAGCAAGACGCTACATGCGTAAAGCTGCAGACTTGGGAAATCCAGATGCCCAATATTACGTCGCGAATTTACTTAATCCCGCTGACATGGCGCCGGATATCGCACTTCAAATGTTTCGATGTGCATCAGATCAAGGATATGCTGCTGCAGGTAACGATCTCGGTGTGGCATTTCAGCTCGATCGAAAATTTGCCGAAGCAGCTAAGGCTTTCCAAAGTAGTGCGAAGGCGGGTAGTAGTCAGTCGGCGTTTCTGCTTCAGTATGCCTTTGATGCGAAGTCCGGAAAGAATGAACTCTATGCTATCGGCGTTGAGCCTGACGCAGAACGTACTCGCCGCTATGGCTTGATCGGCAAATTCCTCGACAGCAACGATGGTCGTAATCCTAAGGTGCCGGACATCGACAGGATCGTTCCGTTGCCGCCCGCGAAGCTCCCGCCGTGGGACGGTACTTTCCAGTGGCAAAAGGAACAGGACGCAGCAGTACCGCCACAGAAGCCATCCGGCGAACTTATTGACCAACTGGCAAAAGCAAAGCATCTCGATCCGGCAACGGGCCTGCCGCTATCAGGTTTATCGGAAAAGACATCACAGGCAGACGAATCTTCGAACTTCGCAATGACCCGTACGCCTATCGGTACTCTCGCTAGCACGGGCGATATCTGCCCCGAAGATGGTGTGTGGCATGCAAAACTCGAAACAGGTCAGGCGGGAGATGCGCAGCGGCGTTTCCTGAAGGGCGATACGCTACCGTCGCTTGTCGTACGCGAACCGCGCGCGCTTGCGTTCCTCGACCGCATGATGGGTGCGCGTCAGCAAGTCGCAAAAGTAGCATGGGAACTGGTCGCATACATCGATCAGGCGTGATGTTCCAATAACAGGCAAGCAGATTGTGAAGCGATATCTAATCCTGGACGGTGATTACACGACGGCATCCGGAACGGTTCATGCGTCCCCGACTTCCTTGTCATTCGGTAGTCGGCGTGTCGCACACGAAGGCGATGACATTGCCTGTCCCGCCTGCAATTCAACGGGCAGGATCAAATGCGATGGTCCTCGTCTCACGATGCCGGGTCCGGCTGGACGCCGCACAGCACTGAGCGATGATCTATGCATCTGTAAATGCGATCCGCCACCGAAGCTCGTTGCCTCTCAGCAGGCAATGTCTGTCGACGTGTGACCCGGTACGGGTGAATTATTCATACGGTGTGTTTTCGCTGGCGTACATCCCGCTCAGGGTTGTGATCATAAAAGGCAGTGCGCCGGATGTTTGTGCGCCGTCTCAAACATGAAGCATGCCGTGCGAGCAAGAATGCCGCCTAAGCAAACATCCTCGCCCCGCCCATGAATCAACCCGCCCACCCATAAAATCATCGAAGCGACGCCGACGCTGCATCGCAGCACAAACACCCATGCCCGCGCGGCGAGAAGCGATTCACAATCTTTGCTACATTCCTGCACACGCGCCGTCCGTGCGGCATCGCAGTGTGCGCCAAAGCCGCGGCACATGAGCGGCACCTAAGCACCACGAGCGATGTAATCCGCGCGATCGGGCAGCATGAGCGAAATCTTTCAAGAGGCTAAAGATGCGAATTCTGGTAGTTGGGGCAGGCGCGGTCGGTGGATACTTTGGCGGCCGTCTCGCGGCGGCGGGGCAGGACGTGACTTTTCTCGTGCGCGCGGGCCGTGCCGACAAGCTGCGCAGCGAAGGGCTCGTCATCAGGAGTTCGCGCGGCGACCTCGTGCTGCGCGACGTGCAGACGATTCTCGCCGGCGTCGCGGCCGAACCGTTCGATCTCGTGCTGCTTAGTTGCAAAGCCTATAGCCTCGATGACGCAATCGACTCGTTCGCCCCGCTCGTCGGCGAATCGACGGTGATCCTGCCGATGCTCAACGGCATGCGCCATATTGACGTGCTGACCGCCAGATTCGGCAAGGAACGCGTGCTCGGCGGCCAATGCGTGATTGCCGCGACGCTCGACGCCGCGCAGCACATCGTGCATCTGAACGACATGCAGGCGGTCACGTTCGGCGAAGTGCCGGGCGGCACGTCCGAGCGTGTGCAGGCGATTGCCGACGCGATGAGCAGCGCGAGCTTCGACGTCTCGGTCAGCGACAACATCCTGCTGCGCATGTGGGAAAAGTGGGTGTTCCTGGCCACGCTCGCGGGCAGCACCTGCTTGATGCGCGGTTCCGTCGGCGATATTCTGGCTGCGCCCGACGGCAAGCGGCTGATCGAGAACCTGCTCGGCGAATGCCGCGCGGTGGCCGAGCACAACGGCTTCACGATGGCCGCGGACTTCGACGCGCGCGCGACGCAAACGCTGTTGACGCCCTCGCCGCTGACCGCGTCGATGCTGCGCGACGTCGAAAACCACTCGCACACCGAGGCGGATCACATTCTCGGCGACCTGATCTCGCGCGGCGGCGACGCGCAGAAGGGCGAGCACGGTTTGTCGCTGCTGCGTATCGCCTATAGTCATCTGAAGACGTACGAGACGCGCCAGGCCCGCACTTCCTGACGGGACCCGCGCGGCACGCAAGTGCGGCGCGGCCACGCCGTCGCAACCAGACGTTCGGAGGTGAAGCATGCCGACTCCCACCGGATCGGTGCCCGCGCTCAGTGCCGCTTCAGCAACCGTGTTCTCGATCGGTATCGTCTTTCTCGGCTACTGGGGCATGTATGAGCCGATCCCCTGGCGCGCGGCCGACGTCGTGGTCGTCGTGTTCGCGCTGCTCGGCTTCGCGTGTCTCGGCCTCGTTCCGTGGATGGCGACGAGTCCCGTCGAGCCCGAAACCAGCGACGCGCGCGTGCGGATCGCGCGGCATCTGTTTCTCGCGGGCGTGAGCGCGATCTGGCTCGCGGTCGCGGTTTCCGTGATCTTCTGAAGCGAACCTCGCCGCCGCGCATAGCGGCGCGGCGCTCGTGGTGCTGGCGACGCGGGTCCGCATTGCGCCGCAAGCCCGGTGAAAACCTCGCCAAAGCATCGGGAAAACACCGCTGCTCTTAACAAAAAATGACGAAAGTGCCCTGATTCAAGGGGTGAAAAGTCCGCGACGGCTTCCGGCAACCCGTCAAAACCGCGCTCGAAACGAACTGTAACGAGCGTTACGTATGCGTCCCGACGACTCCGCCGAACGCGTTTTAGCCGCTAAAACAGGCACTAAAACGCGTCGCGCAGTCAGCGCCGCGCAACAAACCTTCATCGCAATACATAAAAGTGTCGCGCAAATCGCTTGAGCGCTTGTAGAATCCGGCGTTGAAGCGTGCACATACCGTGTGCGCTTCGTGCAATTCAAATTGACCACAACAGGTAGGAGAAACATGCCGACTTCCGCAAAAAAGGTGGCCAAGAAGGCTGCTGCCCCGGTACCGACCAAGAAGGTTGCTGCAAAGAAAGCCCCTGCGAAGAAAGCCGTCGCAGCCAAGAAGGTCGCCGTGAAGGCGTCTGGCGCACCGTCGCCGATCAAGGACACCTTCACGAAGGCCTCGTTGGCAGCGCACGTTGCTGAACGCGCAGCCGTTGAACCGAAGACCGCCAAGGCCGTGCTGGCCGCGCTCGAAGACACGATCCTCGGCTCGGTGCACAAGAAGGGCGCTGGCGAATTCACGCTGTCGGGTCTGTTGAAGATCGTCGTACAGGCTGTGCCGGCGAAGAAGAAGCGCTTCGGCAAAGACCCGTTCACGGGCGAAGAGCGCTGGTTTCCGGCCAAGCCGGCTAGCGTGCGCATCAAGGCACGCGCGCTGAAGAAGCTGAAGGACGCAGCGGCAGCCTGAAGCTTAAGTGCTGCGGGCGCTTTCCGGCGTCGAGGTTTAAGCAGTCAGGCCCGACGTTCGAGCGCGCTTCGAGTACTTGCAGGCAGGTAGTCCGAATCCCCGTGGATGCGAATCCACGGGGATTTTTTATGCGCACGCTACGTAGTGAACACGCAAGACACTATCGTGCGCGCCATAGTGCGCACCCTGATAGCGTGCTCGCACTGTGGTGGCGCATCATGATCCACGGCAGTACGATAGCAGCGACGCGATGCCATCGCGATGCGCCGTTAGCGTGCATGCAGGCATGCTTCGGCGCGGTAAATCCAATGGCATAACGCTTGCTTGATCGAGTATCGAGTACCGAATGCGCAGCGCATTCGCCTTCTATCCGACAACAAGAGTGGGGCTGAGATGCGATGCTATGACGAGATGCGCCATCAGGACGATGGCGTACGGCCGCATTACGCGCGCTTCGAGCGCTGGCTGGCGCGGCAGGGCGACGAGGCGATCGCGCGCAAGCGTGCCGAAGCCGACCTGCTGTTCCGGCGCGTCGGCATCACCTTCGCGGTGAACGGCGATCTGTCCGGTACGGAGCGGCTGATTCCGTTCGATCTGATCCCGCGCATCATTCCGCGCGGCGAATGGCAGACGCTCGAAGCCGGCTTGCGTCAGCGCGTGCAGGCGCTCAACCTGTTCATCCACGACGTCTATCACGATCGCAACATCGTGCGCGCGGGCATCGTGCCGGCCGAGCAGGTCTATACCAATGCGCAGTATCGTCCGGAGATGCAGGGCGTCGACGTGCCGCTCGGTGTTTACGCGCATATCGCCGGCGTCGATGTGGTGCGTGCCGGCGACGAAGGCGAGTTCTACGTGCTCGAAGACAATCTGCGGGTGCCGTCGGGCGTTTCCTATATGCTCGAAAACCGCAAGATGATGATGCGGCTGTTTCCCGAGCTGTTCGTGCAGAACCGCATCGCGCCGGTCGCGCACTATCCCGATCTGCTGCTCGACACGTTGCGCTCGGTGGCGCCCGAAGGTGTCGACGAGCCGGTCGTCGTCGTGCTCACGCCGGGCATGTACAACTCCGCCTATTTCGAACATACGTTTCTCGCGCAGCAGATGGGCGTCGAACTCGTCGAGGGCAAGGATCTCTTCGTCGACGACAACTACGTGTTCATGCGCACGACGCAGGGGCCGAAGCGCGTCGACGTGATCTACCGGCGCGTCGACGACGACTTTCTCGATCCGCTCGCGTTTCGCCCCGATTCGGTGCTCGGCGTGCCAGGTCTCCTGAACGCGTATCGCGCGGGCCGCGTCGCGCTCGCGAACGCGATGGGCACCGGCATCGCCGACGACAAATCGATCTACCCCTACGTGCCCGAGATGATCGGGTTCTACCTCGGCGAGAAGCCGATCCTCAACAACGTGCCGACGTTCCAGTGCCGCAAGCCCGACGATCTGGCCTACACGCTCGCGCATCTGCCCGAACTCGTGGTGAAGGAAGTGCACGGCGCGGGCGGCTACGGGATGCTGGTCGGCCCCGCCTCGACGCATGCCGAAGTCGAGGCGTTCCGCGAGCGTCTGATCGCGCGGCCGGCCGGCTATATCGCACAGCCCACGCTTGCGCTGTCCGCCTGTCCGACCTTCGTCGAAGCGGGCATCGCGCCGCGCCATATCGACCTGCGGCCCTTCGTGCTGTCCGGCAAGACCACCACGATGGTGGCGGGCGGTCTCACGCGCGTCGCGTTGCAGGAGGGCTCGCTCGTCGTCAATTCTTCGCAGGGAGGCGGGACCAAAGATACGTGGATGGTCGACTGACGCGGCTGCCGTCGTGCCCGTTTATGCCTTGTATCAAGGCCTGAAACGGCGCCGCGCATGCAGCCCGACGCACCGGTAGCGGTACGCAGCGCGCCGCCGGCGCTTACGGATAACCAGCGCGGACCTTCGCTGCTGACGAAGGCCCCGCGTAATCAGCTCTCAGATATGGAACGCCGTCATGCTTAGCCGAACCGCCGATCACCTTTTCTGGATGGCCCGCTATATGGAGCGCGCGGAGAACACCGCCCGCATGCTCGATATCAACCTGAAGGCGCAGCTTTTGCCGCAAACGCCCGAACAGGAGGCCCGCGCGCAGCGTTCGGTGCTGCGCATCTCCGAACTCGAAAGCGTCTTCGCGCAACGCCACGAGGAAGCGACGCGCGAGCACGTGCTCGACTTCATGATTGCCGATGCGGGCAATCTGTCGAGTATTCATTCGTGCCTGCAGGCCGCGCGCGAAAACGCGCGAGCCGTGCGCGGCACGCTCACGACCGAATGGTGGGAGACCATCAACGATACGTGGCTCGAATTCAGCGAGCGGCTTTCGAGCGGCCAGGCCGCGAGCAATCCGGGCGCGCTGTTCGAATGGGTCAAGTTCCGCTCGCATCTGTCGCGCGGCGTGACGATTGGCACCGCGCTGCAGGACGACGCGTTCTTCTTCACGCAGCTCGGCACGTATCTGGAGCGTGCCGACAACACCGCGCGGATTCTCGACGTGCGTTTTGCCAACGTCGAGCCGAATTCGCGCGACGCCGCGCGCCAGCTCGAAGACTTCTATTACTGGACTTCGATCCTCAGTTCGGTATCGGCGCTCGAAATCTATCGCAAGGTGTATCGCGACGTCGTGACGCCCGCGCGCGTGGTCGAACTGATGATCCTGAACCAGCAGATGCCGCGCTCGCTGCTCGCTTCGCTCGACGGCGTCTGTTCGAATCTCGCGATGCTGCGCACCTCGGGCTCGAACCTGTGCGAACGTTTTGCCGGCAAGCTGCGTGCCGAGTTGCTGTATGCCGACATCCGGCAGATTTTCGAAACCGGCCTGCACGCCTATCTGACGCAGTTCCTCGCGCGCGTATTCGAGCTCGGCAATCTGGTGGCACGTACCTATCTGATGCTGCCGGTCGCCTGACGGAGTTTTCCCATGTACCTGACGATCCGCCACGACACGTCCTATCGCTACGAAGCGACGGTTCATTATTCGATCCAGCAGTTGCGCCTCACGCCCGCGAGCGGCGCCTCGCAGACCGTGCGGCGCTGGAGCATCGACGCGCCCGGCAAGCTCGACGCCGCGCTCGACGCGTACGGCAACGTGCTGCATACGCTGGTCATCAACAAGCCGCACAGCGAGATTCATTTGCGCGTGACGGGCGAGGTGGAAACGGTGCCGCTCGCCGACGGCGTGCTGCGCGATCCGCCCGGCCCGATTCCGCTCGAACATTTCACCTGCGCGACGCGCCTGACCGAAGCCGATGCGGCGATCCGCGAACTCGCGGCGACGGTGCCGGGTCTCGCGAGTCCGGCGGGGCTGATCGCGCTGTCCGGGCAGATCGTCGAGCGCGTGAAATACCGCGCCGGCATTACCGAGGTCAGCAGCACGGCCGCCGAAGCGCTGGCGCTCGGCAACGGCGTATGCCAGGACCACGCGCATCTGATGCTCGCATGCTGCCGCGCGCGCGGCGTGCCGGCGCGTTACGTGAGCGGCTATATCGAGCCCGGCGACGTGCCGCATTCGGCGAGTCATGCATGGGTCGACGTGTGGCTCGACGGCACGGGCTGGGTTTCCATCGACGTCACGCATGCCGCGTTTGCGAGCGAGCGCTACTGCCGGCTCGCGGTCGCGCGCGATTACGAAGCGGCGGCCCCGGTGCGCGGCCGGCGTATCGGCGGACTCGAAGAGAAGCTCGATGTGTCGGTGACGGTCAGCGCGCAGATGGCGCAGTGATTGCAATCTCGTGGAGTTTCGGTGACGAACCGGCGTATCGCTGCACGCGTGAAGACGGGGTTCGCGTGCACGCCGGTTGTTCGTTCATCGTGCCTGCACGTCGCTGACAGTTTTTCGTCAGCGAGATGCAAAAAGGCTGTCAACACCGATAAGAGGTACATCGGCGCCGCATTACAATAGCGCCGTTCAGTTGCCTCTTGCGGATTCCTCATGACCTATTGCGTAGCGATGGCCGTCAACGACGGCCTCGTGTTTCTGTCGGACACGCGCACCAATGCGGGTGTCGATCACATCAGCACCGCCCGCAAGATGTCGGTGTTCGAGCAACCCGGCGAACGTCTGCTCGTGCTGCTCGGCGCCGGCAATCTGTCGCTCACGCAGGCGGTGCTGCACGAACTGTCCGAGCCCGCCGATGCCGGCGATGCCGCGCAACCCACGCTCTGGAACGCGCCGACGATGGCCGATGCGGCGCGCGTGGTCGGCCATGCGGTGCGCCGCGTGCATCAGCGCGAGGCCGACGCGTTGCAGAAGTTCGGCGTCGACTTCAATTGCAGCTTCATTCTCGGCGGGCAGATCGCGGGTAGCCGCATGCGTCTTTTCATGATCTACGCGGCCGGCAATTTCATCGAAGCATCGGCTGTGAATCCGTATTTCCAGATCGGCGAGGCGAAGTACGGCAAGCCGATCATCGACCGTGTGCTGACGCCGTCCACGCCGCTCGGCGAAGCCGCGAAGTCCGCGCTGATCTCGATGGACTCGACGCTGCGCTCGAACCTGTCGGTCGGTCTGCCGCTCGATCTGCTCGTCTACGAAAAGGACGCGCTGCGCGTGACGCGCTTCGTGTCGATCGACCGCGACAACGCGTACTTCGACATGATTCACCGCACGTGGGGCGAGCGGCTGCGTCAGGTGTTCGCCGAGATTCCCGACCCGGACTGGCAGGACTCGCTCGGCGCGCCGGCGGCGCAATCGGAGCAGGCGCTCGTGCGGTATCGCGCGCCCGTCGGCGCGGACGGCATCGGGCACGAAAGCGAGGCGACGCCCGCGCAGACGCTCGCGCAGGCCGAGCGAGGCAAGTCGCAGCGGCGCTAGGTCCGCCTGATCTCGGGACGAAAAAAAGCCAGCCATCGGCATCGCCTTTGGCTGGCTTTCGTTTTCGGGTACGCGGCTCGCGCGCCGCGTACCGAATCCGTTAGAAGTCCAATCAGAACTTGTGACGGATACCGACGCTGACCATGACCTGGTTGTCGGTGCTCGACTGGTTGCCGTACGAGCCGATCGACGCCGTTGCCGCCACGAGGCCGCCGGTGGCCGGATCGCGCTGGTCGCCGCTCGCATGTTGCCATGCGGCGACCGTGTACAGGTCGGTGCGCTTCGACAGCGCGTAGCTGCCGCCGAGCGAAACCTGGTTGTACGTCGCGGTTGCGTCGCCGGTGCCGCGCGTGTACGCGTAGCCGATACCGAGCAGCGCTGCCGGCGTGACCTGGTAGCCGAGGTAAGCGCGGCCGACGTTGAACTTCTGCGTCGTCTGGAAGCCCGAGTTCGCGTCCGGCTTGTATTGCGCGTTGCTGTAGCTCAGGTTGGCCGTGAACGGACCCGTCACGTACTGCACGGCTGCCGAAGCGATGCCGATTGCCTTCGAGAACGCGTAGGCGCTGTTGATGCCGGCGTTATCCGGGAAAGCGGAGTCGAACGTGCCGCCTGCCGTGCCTGCCCAGCCGCCTGCCGCGGTACGCGAAGCGAGCGAGTTGGCGTTGCTGGCATGCAGGTAGCCGGCCGCGACGCTGAACGGACCCGTTGCATAGGTTGCCGCGCCCGACCACGTCTGGCCCGAACCCGTCGAACCCGCGACGCCGCCCAGTGCGTACATGCCTTCGATCTGGAAGCCGCTCCATACCGGCGAGACGTACTTGACCGAATTGTTCACGCGGAAGCTGTTGTCGTTGTTGTCGACGTCACCCGGCGTCGCGAACGTACTGCCGAAGTAGCCGTCGCCCGTGAGCGGCTGGATCATGTCGACCAGCGGATCGTACTGACGGCCGGCCGTCAGCGTGCCCCAGTTGTCGCCCGACAGACCGACGAAAGACTGGCGATTGAAAATCGTGCCGCTCGACGACAGTGCGCCGGTGTTCACATCAAAGCCGTTTTCCAACTGGAAGATTGCCTTCAGGCCGCCGCCGAGGTCTTCCGAGCCTTTCAGGCCAAAACGGCTACCTTGCAGATTGCCCTGGAACAGCTTGACCACGCTGCCGCCGTGCGGCGTTGCGTTGTTCACGTATTGGACCGATTCATCGATCAGGCCATAAAGAGTCACGCTGCTTTGAGCGTGAGCCATTCCGGTGACGCCGAGCAGCGTCAGCGAGAGAGTCGACAGTGCGATTCGTTTCATCCAAATTCTCCACGCAGATGATTGTTCGTTGTTGCGGAAAGCAGAATAGCTCACGGGTCCAATCGGTAAGAACAGGAAAAAAAAGAATGTCGTAAAAAGCTGACAAACGACCTAAATCCTTGTATTTAAAGCCTGTCAACGATTATTTCTATTTGCGAAATATTTATTGGATAAATAAGCATTATTGTTGATTTGTCGATAGTGACAATGTGAATAAATCCATATATTGAACTGAATTGCAGGTGAAATGTAATCTAGTCGTCTACACGTCCAGTCGATTTTGTAGCGAAAGCGTAAAAACGGCCGTGAGGGCGGCGACCCGATGATCTGGACAGAAATGGCCGGTTGTGCGCAGGCGCAACCTTTCGCGAAGCGAGGGGTGCAACCTCGGGCGAGTGATGCGCGTTTCGCGATGCGGGGCCGGGGGACGATTTCGCGTGTGCGGGTGGAGGCGGAGCAGAATGACCGGTTCGGTGCGGGCCGGCGCGTTCCAGGCGATGACGCTTCAG